>DAOWHU010000018.1 GCA_030641245.1 bacterium | reverse complement strand
CAAAAAACTACTTTTCTTAATTAGAGTATAATACAATAGAACAGAGATTAAGTAAAGAGACTGTGGCAACGCAAGCACTCTTGTATTCTTTTGTCTTCAGTTCAAAAAACTTCCTCTTGGTCAAATTAAAGGAAATGCTCCAAAAAAATTGTTTGCTGTATTAGTGGCACAATTGATTCGGAATCTCTTTTTGAGACAAGATTCTCTCCCCAAAAAAGAACTGTTGAACTTATTTTTAAATGTGTTATTATTTCTTACTCACCTAGACTCTTTAATTATAAAAGGACAGCTTTTCCAAAAAATAACTATCTAACTTTACCGAAAATCGATGTTAAATTCGCTTGAAGATTTCAAAAAAATAATAAAAAAATCAAAAGAAATTTTAATTATTTCTCCCGAAAACTCAATCGATGTAAAAACCTCATCATTTGCACTAATTTATTTGTTGGAGAAAATGGAGAAAAATGCCACTCTATTCTCCACCAAAAAAGATTCTATTAAAATTTCTTTTCTTCCTAAGCCCATCAAAACGATTGATGATTTAGCTGGGTCTCGAGATTTCCAATTAATATTCAGTACCAAAGAAAATAAAATTATCAACGTCAAAACCGAAGAAAAAGAAACTGAATATATTGTCCACATCACCCCTGAAAAAGGAGCTATCAACCCTAAAGATTTTTCATTCGTTCCTGCTAAGTTCAAATTTGATTTAATCATAATCGTCGGCTCTCCTTCTTTAGAGCAACTTCAAGATGTCTATTTAAATAACACCGACCTATTTTTTGAGGTACCTAAAATCAACATTGACTATGACCCAAAGAACGAAAATTATGGACAAGTTAATATTGTTGAAAATACGGCTTCTTCAATCGGAGAAATTTTAGCCGATCTAATTTTAGAAAATTATTCGGAGCTAATCGATAAAAAAATCGCCCAGGCCTTATTAACGGGAATAATCGCCGCTACTGAGAGTTTTCAAATCCCAACCACTTCTCCTAAGGCCATGGATTTGTCAGCCAAGTTAATGAAATACGAAGCCGATCAACCTACGATTATGAGATATTTATACCGAACTAAAGAGTTGTCTTTTTTGAAATTATGGGGACGAATTATGGCTCGATTAAATTGGGACAAAGAACGAAAAGTTATTTGGTCCCTAGTCTCTCAGGAAGATTTTGCACAAAGTTCTTCTAGCGAAGAGGATGTTTCTTTGGTATTAGAGGAGCTTCAGAAAAGCTTTCCTCAAAACCAAACCTGTATAATTATCTACGTTAATAAAGAACACGAGACAATCGTGCTACTAAAAATCGTTGATGAAAAAAAGATGAAGATTATGACCGAAGCTTATGAAATTGAAAACTTTAGTCAAACATTAGAAATAAATTTTGGAGAAAAAAATCTGATCGAGGCAGAAAAAAGTTTATTTAAAACGATGATGGAAAATGGATTCTAGCAAAAAAATTATTTCAAAATCCAAAGTACTCCAAATTGTTCCAAATCAAATCCTAATGTCAAATGACTAAAAATCCGCCCTAACGGGCGGATATTTGAATTTTAGGCTTTATTTTTGATTTAGAATAATTTGGATTTTGAGCTTTGAAATTCATCAGATTTATTTATTAATAAATTTCATCTCGTCCCCTACTTCAATCCCAAATTTCTCAACCTCCCCAGCATTAATTTCTAAAACCTGATTACAATCTAACAACGATTGAATCACCCCCTTAAAATCTTTGGAGATTTTTTCTTTAATAAAGACTATTCTATTATCTCTCAAAAATATAAAATCTAGATCAAAATTCATATCCCTCATAACATGTGGAGAGGCACTCATCCGGCTGTAAAGAAAAAGCATTCCATTCTTTGAGGGCAAAGACTTAGCTTTACTTAACCCGCCATAAGTATCTTCCGAGGATTGAACTACCTTAATTTTCCAGGTAGACTTCTCCACTATTTCAATTCTAGCATTTGATCGAAAAGAATTGCAAACATCTTGTTTTTGCAAAACACTAAACAACATCAAGACGACAACTATCGAAATTACCACCCAAACTGGATTTGATAATATTTTTTTTATTTTTGTTTTTAAAACCATTTTTTTAAAATTAATTTTCCTTTCGACATAAATAATAAAATCATAATAAATTCTATCACTAATAGCAAAATCTTCTGAGTCTGATTAACGACGAAAAAACTTATCAGTAAGGCCAGACTCAAAAAAAGAGCATATCCTAATAAAACCTGCTTTGGGGAAAAGCCCATTTTTAATAATTTATAATGCAGGTGTCTTTTTTTATTGTCCTTTTCAAATATTGATTGCTTCTCTCTGACTCTCTCAATTATCACCCAAACAAAATCTGTAACTGGCAAAATTAAAATTACCATTGTCGTCGCTATTTTTGTTCCCGCAATAATAGCCAAAGTCGCCAACAAAAAACCCACAAAATAACTGCCACTCGTTCCGGCTTCGATTTTAGCTGAAGGAAAATTAAAAATAAAGAATCCAGACAAGGATCCGATTCCGATTAAACTGATAATCGCCAAGGCTGGCTGATTAACTTCTGGTCTTAAACTAACTAAGAAAACCGCTAATAAAGATAAGACCCCAGCCATTGATAATAAACCATCCGAACCATCCAGCCAATTAACGACGTTGATAATCCCAACCAACCAAAAACCTATAAATAAACTACTAATGATAGAAAATGACTTACCCCATAAAACTAAATTCCAATAATCCAATTTCAACAATTCTTTTCCGGAAAACGAGATTAAATTAATTTCAAAACCAAACCAAACTAGAATTAAAGCTAAAAACAATTGAAACAATATTTGTGTTTTCCAATTAAAACTTTTAATGTCATCCCAAAACCCAAAAATTAAAATTGCAATTGAACCAACTAAAACTGCAGTCAGTTGAGAAGTAATTACAATCTCTGAGACAATTAAAAAAACCATAATGAAAGAAGAGATAATTGCTATCCCTCCGACTCTAAAAAAATTTTTAGATTTATTTTTTGACCAATTCACCAAACCAAAACTCAATCCACTTGATAAGGCAAAAGCCATCAAAAAAAATATCAGCCAATTCATTCGTCTTTTTTAATTTTTGAAAAAAAACTTCCAATTAAAACTCCCGTCAAGACTCCTATGCCATCAACTAAAACATCTACAAAACGACCGGTTCTCTCCTCGATAAAAAACTGATGCATCTCGTCACTAACAGCATAGGCAATGCAACTCAGAAAAGCTAAAAGGCTAGCTCTTAGTAATGAGAAACGCAAGTGATAATAAAAGATTCTCCAGAAAAATAAGGTTAAAATAAAATATTCAAAAATATGAGCTATTTTTCGTAAAACTATTTCAGTCGATAATGACGCTCCGGATTTTAAACCCGGAATAGAAGAAAGGTAAAAAATTAAACCCATCCACAAAAGGGCGGGTAAATAATAATAAGTAAAAACCGCAAAATACTTTTCTTTTTTAATCATCTATCTTTAGATCAATTTCTATAATGTCTTTTATTACCCGGTACAAAGAATAGAGTGGCATCCATATCCACAACATCCTTCCAATGAAAAATTCAAAAAATAAATGCATACTCTAGATCTTATATATTACGTCTTTTCTCTCTACTACGATTTCCCAATTTTCAAACTCAGCAATAGCTTTTAAGTTTTGATTGGGATTAAAGGCAATTGGTCTTTCGACTAATTTAAGAAACTTGGCATCTGATTCAGTATCGCCAACCCCGACTGAACCTTTCAAAGAGAATCCTTCTTTTTTTGCGAAATCTTTTATCACTTTACCTTTATCCCAAACTGGGACAGAAACTTCTTCTCCAGTATAGAAGCTTTTTTTGTCCAACTCATAAACACTACCAAAGAATTTATCAAACTCAAAATTCTTGGCATACTCGCCAACAATTTCAATTGGGGAACCAGAAATAATAATTAAATAGTAATCCTCTCGAAGCTCTTCTATTAGTCCTTTAGTGAAAATATAAACTCTTTGAGCATTTAAATTAACTACTTTCTGAGCTACCTTTTTTATGTCTTTTTTTCGACAGCCAACTAGGTTCTCTCTATAAAGACTCACCATCTTATCTCGATGTTGCTCGTAGGTATGTCTTTGATTAACCCAGTTACCATACAAATTAGTTATTTGTTCCCGAGTAGTTTTTTTGAACACCTCGGAATAAACCAACTCAGTAAGCAGTTCAAAGTGCAAATTCTTCCGAAAGATTGTTCCATCAATATCAAAAATAGCTAATTTCTCCTTTTTCATTATTTTTTCTTATTAGCTTTATGTTTTTTCATTATTTTTTCATCTTCTTTAGCGCTTAATTTAGTATAAATAGCTACTAAAACAGCAAAAATACCAATTAATAACCATTGAGTTGAAGCCAACCAAATATCCGCAACCAACCAACCGGTCATAGCTGCGAAAATAGCCAAACAAGCCACAACAAAAAAACTATCTGCTAACATTTTATGGAAACTAGTCATCTAATACCACCTCCATTCTTTTGTTTTATTTTTTATTTTTTCTTAACTTTTTTCCGGCTATAAATAAAAATTGATATTTTTCAAATCGTTCTATCAAGATAAATTTCAAAATCATCTGAGTTACCACAATCGCAGTAAACATTGAAATTAATACTCCTATCATCAATGTTAACGCAAAACCTTTAATAAATCCAGCTCCCAACATTATCAAAATCAAAGCTGTGATTATGGTCGAGACATTACCGTCTCTAATCGATGGCCAAGCTCTCTTGAACCCCTCATCAGCCGCCACTCGTAAACTTTTTCCACTTCTAATCTCCTCTTTAATTCTTTCAAAAATCAAAATATTAGCATCAACCGCCATTCCAACCGACAAAATATATCCCGCAATTCCTGATAAAGTTAACGTTATTGAAAATGGAGTAACCGCCGAAACTTTAAAAATCGAGACCATTAGGGCAGTATAGAAAGTCAATGAAATAACTGAAATCAAACCGAGTACACGATAATATAAAATCATAAAAATACTGACTGCCACCAACCCGATCAAACCAGCCTTGAGACTTTTTTCTAGAGATATTTTGCCCAGAGTTGGGCCAATGCTTTGTTGACTAATTAAATTTATAGGAACTGGTAAAGCCCCGGCGTTTAACCTTTGAACTAATTCCCGAGCTTCTTGGATATTGAAATCTCCACTAATCACAGCCTCTCCATTTCTGATAACGGACTGAACAATGGGAGCGCTAATAATTCTTTCATCTAAATAAATAGCGACTGGATTACCTTGGTTTCTCTCGGTTATCTCTTTGAAAAGGTCCTTGCCTTCGTCATTGAAAACCAACCCAACTTCTGATTGATTGGTCTGCTGATTAAACCTTAGCTGTGACTCTTCAAGTTGCTGACCGGTTAAACCAGTGTCTTTAAAAGATTGACGTTTTTGTTCCAAAAGACGCTCTTCGTCTAAAATAAGTAACAGAATGTGAGAAGCTTTAATTTGTTTCTTTCCATCAACTTCTTTCTCATCTTCCTTTTTAATAATATGAAGTCCAAATTCAGTTTCAACTATTTTCGGATAAATTTCTCCATTTTGTAAATCATCACTAAAAACAGCCTGAGAAAATTCTTCTACCATATCGTCCTTTTTAAAGAAACCCAAATCCCCTCCCTCTTCAGAATTACTAATATCTTCAGAATTTTCTCTAGCAAGTTCCACGAAATTTTCTCCACTCAAAGCCTTTTGAAGAATTTCATTGACCTTTTCAGTTTGAATTGCTTTTTGATCTTGAACGAAACTCTTCT
>DAOWHU010000084.1 GCA_030641245.1 bacterium | reverse complement strand
TTGCTCTTTTCAACAAAATGAAAGAAGTCTACTCTTTTGGTCTGATTAATAGTCTTAGGTCCAGCTGGGATTTCCCTTCCTGGAGATTCCCAGGCCAGTCTTTCTTCTTTTGTGGCTTTTTTCCATTCCTTGTATAATTCTACAAAACGAACCTCTCCCTTTTGGTTAATTTCCAATACTCTCTCTTCGCTTGCTAAAACCAATGAAAAATTAACAAAAAATACAACTGTCAAAAAAACATAGATGCTTGCCTTTTTCATAACACCTCCTCTTCACAATTAATATCAAATTAAACTTATATAGTCTGTCAAAAAACTCGAAGGTTAATATTACTATATTTTCATAAAAAAGTAAAGGATAATCGGTAATTTCAGAGTTTTTGTATCAAAATTATTCAATTACCCCTATTTAAAAACAACTCTTTCGAGTTGTTCGTATGTCAATCCTATAAACACTTCCTTCAATACCTGAGCGGATTAGTTAATACGGTTAGAACTAGTTTTGCGAAACAATAACTTAATTTTTAATTAAAAATATAAACTTATTTCAAATTCAAAAGGCTTAAACTAATTAGAGTTTAAGCCTTTTAAGAAATCGCTACTAAAAACTTTTAACTTATGCCGTAGCCAAACTAATAGCGCCGACAAAAAGAGCTACTAATCCTAAAACTAAAGAAAAAGCGGCCATTCCTACGGAACCTTTTTCAGGAAAAGCATTTATGCAAAAGCCTCCTAAAAGAGTACATCCCACTGCCATCAAGCCCTGAGGACTTTGTAATATGGTGATTGGACCAATCACCAATATCCTTGGATCCATTAAAACTACCCACATTCCATTTGTTAAAATAATTGGGTCAGCCACAATCAATCCGATATAGAAAGACAATATAAAAATAAGAATTCCTACAATAATCATCTTAAGCCTCCATTAAATTATGTATCCAATAATGTATAGAATGAGTTTATAAACCAAATATATCCAAATATGCCCAATGAAACCAAACTGAGATTACTCATTTTCTGGACTCTTTTGAATAAATTGACAAAGAGTTCTACACATTCTACCCACCTGAGAACCAAACCAATAATAATAGCAAATATCCCAGTCATCAACAACCATGCCCAAGACGGTAAACCAGCTATCACTACCAAGGCTACTGAAAGTACAATATACTCCATTAATAAAGCAGTTCGTCTCATGGAAACCCCCTTCTTATGTTAAATTATTTAATATTTTCAAAGATGCCATATTCTTTCATTTTAGAGTTTAAATATAGCATATTTTAGCATAATAGTCAATGGATCCGGGTAATGTCTAAACACTTCTGGCCCTTTTCGCTAAGATTAGTTCTTACAACTAATTCTTGGTTAAATGTGCATTATTATGTCAAAATCAATTAAAGAAGAAAGACTTAGATGGGTGTTGCCAATTTATCATAAAAAAATTCGTCTTTGCAATATTAATAGAGTTTGTCCATATAGTAAAAGAAGCCTTAAAAGATGGCTAAAGGTTTATCGAGAATATGGAGAGAGAGGATTAGAACCCAAAAGTACGGCTCCAAAAACTCAACCAAATGAAACTTGTATTGGGACTAAAGAAAAAATCATTGATTTAAGAAAGAAGACTAAATTATGTGCTTTGAAGTTACATTGGAGATTAGAAAAAACTAAAGGTTTGAAAGTCCCCGTGAGTACAATTGGAAAGATTTTGAAACAAGAAGGGTTAACTAGAAAGTATCGCAAGAAGAAAGTTAAGTATAAATACCTTAGAGCTGAAAGAAAACCTGGGGAGTTAGTCGAAATAGACGTTAAGCATGTTCCTGGACCTATTTTAGAGAAAAAATATTATCAGTACACTGCTATTGACACTAGCAGTAGATGGAGATATTTGAGGATTTATGATCAAGAATCAACTACTCACAGTATTAGGTTTTTGAAAAAAGCTATTGAAAAATTTCCTTATGAAATTAAAGCTATCAAAACAGATAATCATGCCGTATTTACTAATTACTATGTAGGAGGTAATAAAAGAAGTGATTTAACTGTTAAGACTATCCATGGGTTAGATAGATTCTGCGGAGAAAAGGGAATAATCCATTACTTAATTGATAAAGGAAAACCTGCCCAAAATGGAACTGTTGAAAGAAGTCATCGAGAAGATCAAGAAAAGTTTTATGAAAAAGAAAGCTTTAGAGATATACTAGAATTAGAAAAAAAGATTAGAATTTGGAATGATTGTTACAATGATTTAGAGCATTGTTCTTTAGATGGAAAAACTCCAAATGAAATGTTAAATTTAATAAAAGAAAAAGGGACAGAAGTGGTTGGTTAAAACATGTAATATTGTCATCAAGTTTACCTTTTTTTATCTCTTTTGTTTCCCCTCCCCTTCGACTTACCATACAAAAAACAGTTCTTTCAAACTGCCCTCTTTGTTTACTATAAACGCTTTTGACTATATCTGAGCGGGTAACGGGAAGCGAATGGTCAAGTTGCCAAATTCAAACTTCGCCTTTGGCTCGTTTTCATTAAGCACTTTCTCCCCGAACTCGGCGCACTCTCTACAATTCCTCACTAGTTCGGAATGTTAGCGCCTCCGTTTGGTTCGATTCCCGTTACCCGAAAACTTAAAAACCCCAGAATAAATCTGGGATTTTCAAATTTTTTGAGCGGGTAACGGGAATCGAACCCGTATCACTAGATTGGCAACCTAGAGTAATAACCATTATACTATACCCGCAATTAGATGTAATTTAGCCCCGCTGTTGTTTGTTTTCCGTTACGAAAATTTCAAACAGCAGCAGGGCTATTGTGGTGCCGAGGGAGAGAATTGAACTCTCGACACAAGGATTTTCAGTCCTTTGCTCTACCACTGAGCTACCCCGGCTTTTTTAATCGCCAAAGGCGATTGATCGACAAGATTGATAATACCACAATAAACACAAAAATCAACCCCTTACTTTGAATTAAACTGCCTCTATTTCACTTCAAGACAAACTGCCATTTTCACTGTCTATAAATGGAACGAACGCAAATCCAGAATATATTCTTTCTTGAAATTTATTTTGTATTTTAGTAATTTTTCTAAGATCATTTTGCTGAGTAGGCGCTACTAAAATTCCGCCTTCCTTCAATTGACTAATTAATCCTAAGGGAATTTTTTCAAAAGCGGCCCCCGCATAGATTCTATCAAAAGGTCCTTTGTTGCTCCAATACCGAGAAGCATCATCAACAACATAGTTAATATTTTCAAAATTTGAGTTTGAAATTACTTCCTTGCCAAATGCTCCAACTTTTTTATTCAGTTCATAGGCATAGACTTTTCCGGCTTCACCGATTAGATGCGATAACAAGCAAGACACCCAACCACTGCCGGCTCCAATATCCAAGACTTTATCGCCCGGTTGAGTTCCCAAAAGTTCCAACATAATAGCCACCGTAGCCGGTTGAGAAATTGTTTGTCCGCTAGCAATAAAAATCGGCTGATCATAATAAACAAATTCTTGAAATTTTTCAGGAACAAATTTTTTTCTATCCACCACCAAAAACGCTTCTTTAACTTGCAAAGATCGAATAAAGCCTTTTCGCTCCAAAAAATCTACTAATTGTTGGTTACTCGAAAAAAACATTAATTATTCAATATCACTTAACTTTTGTAAATTAATCAATTTTTTATACAACCCCCCTTTTTCTTGAGAAAGCTGTCTATGAGTTCCCTGCTCAACTACTTGGCCATCCTCCAACACAAAAATCTGATCAGCTTTTTTAATTGTACTAAGTCGATGGGCAATCACAATCACAGTTCGATTCTTCCTGATTTTTTCCATCGCATCTTGAATCAACTTCTCACTATAAGAATCGAGATTGCTAGTAGCTTCATCAAAAATCAAAATTCGAGGATCAGCCAAAATAGCTCGAGCAATCCCAATTCGCTGTCTTTGTCCGCCCGACAACTTAACTCCCCGCTCACCCACTTGAGTATCATAACCTTCCTCGAGATTATTGATAAACTCTTCCGCATTCGCAATTTGAGCGGCCGATTTTATTTCTTTCAAAGTGGCGGTGGGTTTAGAATAGGCAATATTTTCTTGAATAGAGTCGCTAAAAACTTCCACATCCTGAGGTACAATTGAGATAAATTCTCGAAAAGCATATAAATTATACTCTCTCAAATCGTGCCCATCCAACAAAACTTGCCCAACCTGAGGATCATAATGACGAAAAATCATTCGAGCTAAAGTGGTTTTACCTCCACCGGAAGGTCCCACAAAAGCGGTCATACTGTTAGGCAAAACTTCGAGGTCGGTATTTCGCAAAGCCTTCCTTCGATTATCACTATAGGCATAAGAGACATTTTTAAATTCGATTTTTCCCACCACAATTTTAGGCTTAATCCCAAATTCAGGATTTTCAATTTCAGATTTTTCTAAATTTAATTCATAAAGCCTGGCCACTGGTTCAATGCTTTCCATTATTTGATCGTAGAGTTTAGATATTTTAAAAAGTGAAATAAAAGCTTTTTCAGAAATAGTAACCACGAAAACTAAACTTCCCACCGTCACAGATCCTATCCAAATTAAATATACCCCAAAAAGTAAAATGGCACTCCTCCCTAAATTTATTACTAAAGCCCGCAAAAGATTATACTTCATTGCAGTTCCAAAGACTTTAATGGCATTATCTTGAATAGCCTGATTAACTTTTTTGAATTTTTTGACTTCAAGTTTTTCTTGAACAAATGATTTGACAGTATTAATGTTAATAATCGATTGAGTCATCAATCCAGAAGCTTCTTCTCCTTTTTGATAAATTTGAACTCTCTGGGGATGAACCTTTTTATTAACTTTTAAAGTTATCCAAACAAAAATCGGCACAAAAAATAGGATGGTTAAACCAAAGTAATAATTAACCCAAAACAGAATTGCCATGGTAAAAACTACTTGAAAAAAAGTAGGCATTATTTCCCAAAACAAACTCAGTAGTAAGTCTCTAATTCTTTGGATTCCTCGTTCAATTTTCACAATTTTGTTACCAGTGTTTTCTTTTTCATGATAAGACAAACTCAAACCAACCATTTTATCCTGAGCATCATTAGCCAAATAATAATCTGAATCAGTCACGATGTCTAAGGCTTTTCGGTCTTTTATGTAGGCAACAAATGAAGAAATTTGATTAGCCAAAAACATCGCTACAATCCAAAAGAGAATACCTTGAATTGCATTGGTATCAAATTCTAAAATCAAATCTATAATTATCTTCAAAAAATAAGGACCAACCAATTGAGACGACTCAACAATAATCGCCAAGAAAATCAAAAAGAAAATCTTCTTTCTGGAAGGTTTTAGCAAAAACCACAATTGAGAAATAAATTTTTTTAAATTAATGTCGTTTTTCATTTAAATAATGTTTCATTTATGTTAAAATCGTAATAACAAGATTATTATCGCATAGAAATGAGCAAAAACAAAACTCACTAAAAAGTATAAAATTAAAAAATAATGGGACCAATGATTTTAAGTGAAATTCGAGGCGAAATTGAGCGAAGCGCGCAAATTTCAACAAAGAAGTTTACTAAAATCATAGGTTCTTCAAAAAATGTCATCCAGGGTTTATTCAGCGTCCATCTTCGGGCTAGACGGTAAATTAATCGAAATCGAAGTTGATACTTTTGTCGGTCAACCGGTTTTTACTATTGTTGGTCTACCTGATATGGCGGTTAAAGAATCAAAAGAACGAGTTTCTAGCGCTATTAAAAATTCGGGCTTCAAACCTCCTCATTTTTTTGGAAGAATCACTGTTAATTTAGCCCCGGCCGATCTCAAAAAAGAAGGCCCTTATTTTGATTTTCCGATTGCCTTAGGAATACTTTTGGCCACTAAACAAATCGACTCTCTACCAAAAAATTCAGTCTTTTTGAGCGAGTTATCTTTGGATGGTCGACTACGAGATAACAAAGGGATTTTACCAATTGCGCTGTCACTGAAAGATCATGGAATCAAAAATATTTTTCTTTCCGAAAAAGTAGCCCGGGAAGCTAATCTGGTTGAAGATATTAATGTTTTCCCAATCAACACCCTAAAAGAATTTACTGATCAACTTCAAAAGAAGCGTTTTAAAAAATTTGCTAAGCAAATTATCGATCTAGAAAATATCCCCAGCAAGTCATCCTCTTCCGATTTTTGTTACATTAAAGGACAAGAACATGCCAAACGAGCCCTAGAAATTTCCGTGGCCGGTGGCCATAATATTTTAATGTCTGGCCCTCCTGGTTCTGGAAAAACAATGTTGGCCAAAGCCATTCCCTCTATTATGCCTCCGCTATCTAGAGAAGAAGCTTTTGAAGTTACTAAATTATATTCGATTGCTGGCATAACTAACAACAAACAACCCTTAATTACCGAGCGTCCCTTTAGAAGTCCTCATCACAGTGCTTCGGCTGTAGCCTTAGTTGGTGGCGGAACCTTTCCTCGTCCAGGAGAAATATCCTTAGCTAATCGAGGGGTTTTATTTTTAGATGAATTTCCCGAATTTACCAGATCTTTGATCGAAAATCTTCGCCAACCTCTAGAAGATGGCGAAGTTTCCATTTCACGAGCTCATGGAACTTTACTTTTTCCGGCTAAATTTATGTTAGTGGCTGCTATGAATCCTTGTCCTTGCGGGAATGCCACCGATCTTGAAAAAGAATGCACCTGCACTCCTAACCAAATCAATAATTACAAGAAAAAATTATCAGAACCAATTCTAGATAGAATTGATTTGCAAATCGAAGTTCCTAGATTGAAATTTGAAAAAATAACCCAGGAACAATTAGCCGAAAAAAGCGAAGCTACCCGAGAACGAATTATCGAGGCTCGAAAGAATCAACTGAAAAGATTTAAGAAAACTAATATTTTTACTAACGCTGAAATGAATAATCGACACCTAAAAAAATTCTGTCCAATCGGCGAACCCGAAAAAGAACTTTTAAGAAATGCTATTCATAAAATGCACTTCTCTCCTCGAACCTATTTTAGACTTCTTAAAGTAGCCCGAACCATTGCTGATTTAGAAGGCGCTAAAAACATTAACGTCAATCATCTGGCGGAAGCGATTCAGTATAAGTTTAGAGAAGAATAGGGCTAAATTATTTTTTTTAAAAAAATAATTTAAATTTTCAATTCACAATTTTCAATTTTCAATCAATGATCAATTTCTAAATTTTCAATGATCTAAGTTTTTATCTGCAGAAAATAATTTTTTTGTGTTATTATTTCTATATTAAATAAATAAAAAATTAGAATTGGGCCAAAGGAGGTAAATATGACTGATTTGGAAAAACGATTTCTCTCGAAAAAACATCGGACTTCAATAAAGACCGGTGATAAAAACGCAAAATTATTTTTGAAAATTTTGAAAAAAATGATTATCAAAAGACCTTACAACGCAAAAGGTCATCCAAGCAAGTGGTGGTCAAATTTTGACGCAATCTTTTCATAACCAATTCCAGCAGGAGAAGCCCAACTCCTGCCCATTTCTAATTTTTTATTTTACAAGGATGAGACACGATAAATTATTTTGGGGAATATTTGCGGTGATAATGCTATCGGCGATATTTTTGCGAACTTGGCAGCATAGTGAATGGTTATTCTTTAAGTGGGATCAAGGTCGAGATGCCACCTTGTTAGTTGAAGCTGTTAAAAATGGACCAAGTGAACTGCCCCTTTTGGGACCACGAGCCACTAAAGTTGGCCAAGACTATCTTCATTTAGGACCGGCCTATTACTATTTTCAATACTTACCGGCTGCTCTTCTAAATTCTACCGATCCAGCCGCCTTTGCTTACTTCGATTTAATAATGTCAATTTTAACTATCCCTTTATTATTCATTTTTTGTCGTCTCTATTTTTCTCCACGACATTCCCTGATAATCACCTCTTTATACGGCTTATCTTTTCTAGTAATCCAATATTCACGTTTTGCTTGGAATCCTAATTCAGTCCCATTTTTAGTTTTGCTGACTTTTTATGGAATGTTGCGTTTTGCTCAAAGTAAAAAATTGAACGACAGATTATAATAGCTGTGTCTTTGGGCTCTCGGATGTTCAATGGCTTCTCAATTTCATTTCTATGCTTTCTTCAGCTTGATTGGAATATCAGGCCTATTTTTCCTTCATCATTTCAAATTTTTTGAATTTAAAAAGCTTGGAAAAAATCTAAAAAAGGTTTTTTCAAAAAATATTCTGATCTCTTTCAGAATGGCTTTATTGGTAATTCTGATCACTTACACTCCTGTAATTATCAGCGACCTTAAAACTAACGGCAGTAACACCAAAAATTTCTTCGGGGCTTTTAGCGAAAAATCTCGCGACGATAAAACTTTCAATGAAAAACTTATCCGAAATTTCCGAGAACAAGCTAAGGCTTATTTTTTAATCACGACTTCCTTTGAACATCGATCCGGTAAAAAATCTGATCCGATCCCAGTTGCTTTCGGATTATTTTCCATGGCGTTGGGAATCCATTTATCAATCTATCTTTATCGAAAAGAAAAAAAGCGAGCCAAGAAGAATTTCCTATTCTTGATGCCAATTTGGATTTCACTCTTTTTTCTATTAACTATTAGTACCTCTTACGGTTTACGACCGCGTTATTTTGTGCCAGTCTTCCCGGTTCCCTTTATTATCATTGGTTTATTCCTAGTTTGGTTAGACAAAAAATTTCCCAAACAAGCCTTATTGCTATCAGGTTTAATTGTTTCGGCGATTTTGCTTTTAAACTTATACGGAACCAAACAGTGGTTTGTCGAAATGAAACTTTCTCAAATCGGATCGGTAGAAACTGATCGAACTTTAATTCTCAAAAAAGATGACGGAATAACCTTGGGACAATTCAAAAAAGCAGTTGACCATATCACTGAGAATACTCAAGAAAAACATGTTCTAGTTTGGACCAAGGCCGAATACAAACAACCCTTGAAATATTTACTAATCCAAAAAAGACCAGGTACTGATTGGGATTTTGTAAGTAATGAAAAAGAATTATACGAAAAACAAGAAGTTTTTGCTGTTAATACTATTAAAGGTGGCTACAAATCAGTTTCTAAATCTGTTAGTGAACATACTACTTTGAAAAAAAGCGTTCAATTCGGTCAAATAATGGTTATGGAACTAGAAATTGATTCAACCGATATTCCAAGACCGGAACCAAAGAAAGAAACTGGAACCGATGCTTCGAGCAAGACGGAGAGATTGTTTTGGAAAGATGTACTGTAAAACAATCAATAATTCAATTTCCAATTAATATGAATATAGAGACGTGGTTAGAAAAATTTAAGAATTATTGGGAAGCTCATGATATTGAGAAAGTTTTGAGTTTGTTTGATAAAAATGTCGTTTATCATGAAACTCCATTTGTTAAGTTGAAAGATTTTGATAAACTAGCTCAAGAATGGCAAGTTATCAAGAACCAAGAAGATATTCGTTTAGATTTCAAAGTTTTCTCAAGTTGCGAAAATAAACATTCTGTAATTTGGACCCTAAAATATTATAATACAAAAAAAGATACCGAAAAAAATCTGGCTGGAACTTATTTAATTGAATTTAACGACCAAGGCTTATGCACTTTTTTTCATCATACCCTCGAATTAAAAAAATAATTTATTGTTACTTAACATGTTCAGTAACAGATTACGCCTGTCCTGTTGAGGATAATTAATAAAAAATTATGAAAGATATTAAAATTCCATCCACTAAAGGCAATTTGGATGCCACAATTCACGAAGCTGAAACCAACAAACTGGCCATTATTTGTCCAGGATTTTTAGATTCCAAAGATTATACCGGACTTTTGGAATTAGCTAAACGATTAAACGAAAGAGGCTACCTGGTAGTTAGATTTGATCCGACCGGAGTTTGGGAAAGTGATGGCGATATTTCTGACTATACTATTACTCAATATCTAAAAGACATTGAAAATGTTCTAAAATATATGCTCCAGCAAAAAGATTATAAACATATTCTGCTAGGCGGACATAGCCGAGGCGGACAAATGTCGATTCTCTACGCCGCTCGCGACCCTAGAATTTCTTCAGTAATAGGAATTATGCCCTCAGCCGGACCAATCAAGGGAAAGAAGCGTGAAGACTGGAAAAAGACTGGCTACTTTGGGAAAAGAGACTTGCCATTCGATCGAGAAAAAATTATCGAATTTAATGTCCCTTTTAACCACGTCTTAGACCGAGATCAATATGACGCTTTTGGTGATATCAAAAAAATAAAAGTTCCAATAATCTTAGTCGCCGGAGAATTAGATGAGTTGGTTCCACCCGAAGAAGTAAAAAAACTTTACGCCAACGCCAACCAACCCAAAAAATTCATCCCCATTCCTAAAATTGGTCATGACTACCGCTTTAACGATGATGAGGTTGAGTTGGTAAACAAGAAAATTCTGGAAAAATTAAAAAAATAAATACTTCTTGTTTCGTAGCGTACTACGTAACAGTTTTTTTATTTAAAAAAGCACATTCACCATTGACTAAAACTATCACAAATGATATTATAACTCGAAAATAAAAATAACCTATTTTTTTGCAAGGAGGATGTCATGATACATATAATAACCAAACAAAGTGGTTGGGTGTTTGACCGTGAAAAATTAGTTTATGGAGTTGATTATCTATCTTCTAGCTGCAAGCCTCATGTTCAGATAGACAAAAAGCTCCAACTTGATAAAAGAGGATTGTTACCTAAAAACTGTTTCCGGGTAAAATCTGTTACAGAGGGATGCCATTCGATTATTGCTGGACAAAATATAACTAATAACTGTCTGTTATTTGACGGGGCACTAGTTAAAGGTTCTTTAAAAAATGTCTTATCAATTAATAAAGAACTCACTACTGGTGAAATTATAACTGT
>DAOWHU010000055.1 GCA_030641245.1 bacterium | reverse complement strand
TTTTAATTTTGATTATATGGACCAGAGACTGATTGATTTTAACAAATCCCAACAAAGAGCTGACATTCCGGAAATTCAAACTGGTGATATTGTTCGGGTTCACAAAAAAATTAAAGAGGGAGAAAAAGAGAGGATTCAAATTTTCAAAGGCTTGGTCATTGCCATTAAAGGCAAACAAAGCTCTTCTCCTACTATTACTGTTCGAAGAGATTCTCAAGGAATAGGGACCGAAATGGTTTTGCCAATTTACCTTCCATCTATTAAAAAAATAGAGGTTCTACGACATAGCAAAGTTCGACGATCAAAACTTTATTATATGCGAGATCGATCCGGTAAATCAGCTAAGATGAAAATCAAAGATTTTTCTGAACAAGAAAAAACAGCTGTTAAAGAAAAAGAAAAATCTATCAAAACCAAAAAAGGAGCTACCAAAAAACCGAAAGAAGAGGTCAAATCAGAAATCAAAGAAAAAGTTCCAAAAACCGAAAATAAAAAACTAGAAAATACCGATAAGAAAGAAGATGGCAAATAAAACCTCCATGCAACAAAAGCCGCTGACTCATCAGTGGTTTTCTGATATAATTTCAAAGCATTTATTGTTTATAAAAGCCTCGATGGTGGAATTGGTATACACACACGGTTGAGGGCCGTGGCGCTTTTGCGTATGAGGGTTCAAATCCCTCTCGAGGCACAAAAAAAGGGCTTACGCCCTTTTTTCTATTGCTAATTGTTCACCTGCCTGCCGGCAGGCAGGTTGATCATTGATTATTGCTTGCCCCGTTAAACAATTTATTTAACTGGGGTTAATTGATCAAGCTCCTGCTCCAACTGCCACTTTTTTTTCAACTACTTTTTTCTTTTTAGTTGTTATTTTTTCAACCACCTTCTTCTCAGCTTTAGCTCCATCAACCATTTTAACCCACCAAATCAAAATGTCCATTCGCCAAAGAGCAAAAAAGGCTCTGATAATCAAGAATAGGACCAACATCACGATTACCAAAACGATCCCCAGCGCTACCAAAATCCCATTCAAGAAAACTGGTCCACCTCCCCAAATAATTGCATAAAATAATGCTGCCGAGATTACTCCAAAAATCGAAATCAAGCCAAAAATTGCTCCTTTTACAATACCGATTACTAAACAAGTCAAAATTAATTTAAAAAATTCTTTAAATTTGGTTTTAATGATTCGTCCACTTTTCAAAAAAGAATCTTTGATATCCAAATTAGACAACAACAGATAAATTGTGGCCAAAGGTTTTAGAATCACAATAAGAATCAAAAACAAAAGACTGACAAATCCCGCTACCACCATTAGAATGACTGGGAAAACTTTATTTTCGATTACAAACAATGGAATAGCCACGATTAAATTACCTAAAAGTATCAGCAAAGCTAACCCTAATATATATAAATCTAACCCAAAAACTATTTTGAATCCTTTTTTCCCTGTTAACCAAATTTTCTTGGAACCTAAAACATATTTTTTCTTATTTTGTTTTTCATTCAATTCCCTAATAACCCCTGCTCTTGCAATAGCTGAAATAATCCAAGCCACCACCACCAAAACAATCAAGACCAAAAAACCAATTAAAAACCAATACCAATAATTAGAAAAAAGGTTAATAATGTAATCTTCCGATATTGACATCGGATCTTCCTGATTCTGATTAAAATTCAGAGTTGCCCCCGCCGAAATAAATATTCCCCAAAACCAAATAGATTTATTTTTCCAAACCCGCCAAAAACCATCTTGAGCAGCTTGATAATATTTACCAGCTTTGATTCTGGCAAAGAATCCTCCTTGATTTTCATTTTTCTTCATATTTTTATTTTAAAAATTTAACATAATCTTAATTTCTTTTTTTAAATTATTTTTAAACCCTATCAGATCATAATAATTTTTTTGAACTGTTCTTAAAACTCCTTCTTCTTCCGCCATCTTGTTATAGACGACAGTATTAGAAATCGCAATTATCTTTTGCGAATCCGCCTTACCCAAAACCGCTTGATGAAAAGTTTTGCCATCAGCTGAAATACAGTCCAATAAAATGACATCGAACTTCCCAATCTTATTACTATCAGCCAGATCTTCTGCTTCCTCTCCTTTAGAAACAACCACAGCCTTAATTTTCCCTAGATCTTGTTCTAACTCTCGAACCCCACTCATTATTACTTCAATAACTTTAGGATTATCCTCTAAAACCAAAATCCTAATCATTTGCTTATTTTATTACTATCCTTCGAAAATCTTTCCTCCCAACTTTCAAAATTTTTCCATCCCACTCTTTCAAAACCTCTTGTCCTAATTCTATTTTCTGCCCATCCACACTTACTCCACCTTGCTCAATTTTTCTTTTAGCGTCACCCTTGCTTTCAGCCAACTCATTTTCAGTTAAAATTTCCGCTAGATTATCCTTAACTTTCAAGATTAGTTCTGGCGCCTCCACTTCTACATCCCGTTTCTGAAATTTACTCACAAAATCTTCCTGAGCCGCTTCGCTAGGTTTTACTCCATAAAAAATTTCTGTTATTTCTCGAGCTAAATGCTTTTTTAGATCCATTGGGTTAACTGCTCCACTTTTCATATCCTCTCGCATCTTATCAATTTCTCCTCTCGACACATCCGTCATCAATTCAAAAGTATTAGCGATAAAACCATCCGGCCAAGACATAACCGCTCCATAAATATTTTCCGGGGTTTGATCTAAGAAAACAGCATTGCCCTCACTCTTGCCCATCTTTTTGCCTCCATCATCAACTAAGATTTTCAAAGTCATTACAAACTTTTCTCTCTTATTAATAATCTTTTGCAAATCCCGCCCTCGCATCATATTAAACATTTGATCGTTTCCCCCAATTTCTAAATCCACATCCATCGCTACTGAATCGTAGGCTTGAGCTAAAGGATACAAAAATTCATGTAAATAAATTGGTCTCTCTTCTTTCAACCTCTTTTGAAACATATCCCTTTGAAGTAATTGCTGAACAGTAAAATTCGAAGACAATTCAATCAAATCTCGGAAATTCATTTTATCACTCCACTCACTGTTATATCGAACTTCAGCTGGATTTTCTCCCTCGAAATCAAGAAAAGCGGAAGCCTGTTTCTGGTAACTCTCGCAATTTTTCAAGATTTCTTCTCGCGTTAATTTCGGTCGAGTTGCTTCTTTGTCGGTTGGATCACCGATCAAAGTCGTAAAATCCCCAATCAAAAAAATCACTTTGTGCCCCAATTTTTGAAACTCCGCTAATTTTTTTATAGAAATTGCATTCCCAATGTGCAAAGATGGCGCGGTCGGATCATAACCACAGTAAAGCTTAATCTGTTCACCAGACATTAAAAGTTTCTTAAATTTCTCCTTCTCATCCAAAACCTGCTCCACTCCCCTAGTTAAAACTCGCTCTACTTGTTTTTCATCAGTTATTATTTTCATTTTAAATTATTTTAATTGCTTTAAGGCTTTTTTTATTATTTTCACACTATCAACTAAATTATAAAACTTCAAAACTTCAATATTTTCTAGTGCAATCCATTTTGGCAACCCTTTATAATCTCTTTCTTCTTCGCTACAATTATCAAGCGAAATTTTTCCACCAACCTTTTTGACCAAGAAATAAATCACCGGGCAGTTCCAATACTCATTCTTGTGTTTTTCTGAATGGCTTGGATGAAAAAATCTTGTTCCACAATAAACTAGATCAGTTAATCGAACTTTTAACCCAGTTTCTTCTAAAAACTCCCTAATCAAAGCATCTTCCATAGTTTCATCAATATTCGCTCCCCCTCCCGGAAAATCATAGCCATCCCACTCTTTAGAAAGTAAAACCCTTCCCTCTTCGATCAAGATTCCATAAACTGAAGGACGAAATCGCAATTGATTTGCATCAACTTCAGTTTTTTTCCCATGAACATCATGACAGACAATCCTTTTTCTGCTCATTGTTTATTGTTAATTGTTCATTGCTCATTGCTAACTGCTGCTTCCCTTCCTTTTTTGCTTTGCTTCCGCAACAGCTGAAACCCTTGCTACCACAACAACCCTTCATTAAAATATCTAGAAGAATCGTCGCAATAACCCACCACCAGTTCAACAAAAGAACGTTGGTCAGTTTCAGCACTACAAATAATATTGTGATCATTTTATTGATTATTAATTACATAACCTCTAATGTTTCGATTCCCAATAGCTCTAGTCCATTTTTCAAAACCTGCCCCGTTGCCATTGCCAACATCAACCGAGACTTCTTTTGAACCTCATTGTCTGCTTTTTGAATCGAACAATGCTCGTAAAAACTATTAAATTTCTGGGCTAGATCATAAAGATAATTACAAACAATATGCGGAGCAATTTCCTGCCCTGCTCTCAAAACAACATCTTGATACATCGCCAAGGCACTGGCTAACTGCTTTTCTTCTGATTTTTCAAAACTTGAGTCTTTCAAATTACCCAGGTCAACTTCACCCACTTTTTTTACTATCGAATTGATTCGCACATAAGAATACAAAATAAATGGTCCCGAAAATCCATTCAATTTAATAAATTCTTCTGGGTCATAATTTATATCCTTATGAAATTCATGCGATAAAATGAGAAATTTCAATCCAGCCATCGCTACTTTTTCAATTATTTCCTGCTTCTGTTCCAAAGAATATTCTTTATCAATGTCGATTTTCTGCTCTGCTAATTGCATCGCTTCAGAAATGATATCAACACACTTAATAGTCTCACCCATCCTAGAACTGGTTTTCTTGTTATTCATCAAAAGCCAACCAAACGGAACGTGCTTATATTTCCCCTTAAAAGATTTATCAATTTTCTCTAAAACTTTAATAATGGCTTTGAAATAATCAGTCTGCTCCACCGAGGTCGTCACAATCGCTAAATCTAGATCATACTCAGAAAACTTTTTGACTGCCAAAGCCAAGTCCTTAGCTGAATAAGTAGGATTTCCTTCTTTAGTCAAAAATACCCAAGTATTCAAACCGTCTTTTTCACCATTATAAATAATTGCCCCCCGACTTTTCTCAAAAATTTTATCCTGATGTCGTTTAACTATTTTGATCGCTTCTTGATAGACTTCGCTTTCAGGATATTGTCGATCATAACTAATTCCCAGTTTCTCAAAAACTGCATTTTGATGTTCAATGCTCCAATCTCGAATTTTTTGATACTGCTGATAATTTTTGTTATCGGTTTTATTATAAATATCTTTATTTATTTGCCTTATTTCTTTTTCTATTCTTTCGTCATCCCCAAAGGCTAATGAACCCATCACATATCTTTCATTCACAAATTTCATCTTTCTATCATTATCCCATTCTTCAAAGTCAGCTGGTTTCTCTTTTTGCATAAATCCCCAAGTTGATTTAGCAACTTGCATTCCAACGTCTCCGAAATAATTAGCCTTAATCACTTCATATCCTAAAGCTTCAAAAAGTTTGACTACTGACAAACCGGAAACTGCGCTTTTCAAATGACCAACTGTAATAGCTTTGTGAGTATTAGGTTGACCAAACTCTACCATCACCTTTTTTCCTTGCCCTAACTTAGAAAATCCATACTTATCGCCAGCCTTTTTTATATCTAATAATGTTTTTTTGTAAACTTCCTGGCTAAAGTAGAAATTAATAAATCCTGGTTTTACAACCTCTGTTTTTTCAATCTGGGACTGGGCTAATGAGTCTTTCACCCGTCTCGCTGAAGGCTTGTCGAGGCGAAGAATATCTTCTTGCCTCGCCGAAGATTTATCAAGGCGGATCTTAATCATTTTGGCGATTTCCATCGGACTTTTTTTAACAATCCCCGCTAATTTCATCGCCACATTAGTCGAATAATCCCCAAATTTTTCTGGAGCTTCATTAATCTCAATATCTGCCTTTTTCAAACCACTCTCTTTCCAAAGATTACCAACAACCTCCAGAATTATCTTTCTGATTTGTTCTTTCATTATTTTCACACATTGATTATCCTTTTCTGCCCTTATTATACTGCCCAAACCTCAAAAAATCAAGAAGACTAGAATTAATACTCAAAATCTCAAATTAAAAATTTCAGGTTCCGAATAAGCCCAAAAACTCCAATAATCATTGAAAACTTGATCATTGGAAATTGATTGGAAATTGTAAATTGTAAATTGTAAATTAACTGGCTTCCCTTGACTAAACCCCAAAAGCCACTAGAATATGTAGGAACTATCGTTCGTTTTTTTAATTATAATTGTTTATTTTTTTCCCGGGTAGCTCAGTGGTAGAGCAATTGACTGTTAATCAATCGGTCGTCGGTTCGAATCCGACCCCGGGAGCCCTAAAGGTTGATGCGCCATTCCAAGTATTGTATTAAAAGGAGAACGCACGTCAAACACTAGCTTTTTGCCAGAAAGACGGCAGTTCTGAAGTAGTAGATTCAAGAGCTGTCGTTTTTCGCTTGGTTCCAAACTTTCAAAAATTTCCTGAGCACGATTTGCCAATGAAAAGACCGTATTTGCAATAATATGATAGTTTTCGTCTGCTTGAGTATACTCTTCTATTT
>DAOWHU010000077.1 GCA_030641245.1 bacterium | reverse complement strand
ATAGAGGAGAAATACTTATGATGTATCTAGTTTTTGACATACCAGAAGGAACAAGCGTTAAAGAGTTTTTGGGAGATATTTCATGTCATAATCATATCAAACCTGAGGTCATTGCTACTTTGATTCAAGAGTCTTTGGTTTCGGATGATTAGTACATAAGAACATATCCTGTTGATGGAAGAGAAGGCAAAGTAAGTTTAAAGGAATTGACTTTGCAAGATATCGTCTCTCTTCTTTTTTATCAAAGACCAATAGGCGAACAAGGTTGCGATCTTATCGAATCTGAAAGTATGATTTTCAAACATAAATCTTAGGAAAGGAGTATCAGATGGAAAAGAAACCTCATTTTAAAGGTATTTTAGACGTAATGGACACAGTTCTTGGTGAGATTCTTGATTCGTCTTATGAATTAAAGAATCTTAAGTTAGTCGGTTCTATTCTGGAAGATTATGATCTTCCCAAAAAGAAGAAGGATGTTTATTTTATCGTTGATCGTCTTGAGAAGATGGTTAAGTCCTGTATTCGGGTTGAAAGACTGGGGAACGCTCAGGAATATCTTACTGATCTTGTTGAAAAAATTCGAGTGATTTTTTTTAAAACCCTTCTTGTTGATTTTTTCATTGACAGAAAAGATGTTAAAATTATCTTAAATGACGGGACTGAACTGGTTATCGTCGCAAGCTCTTTGAGCATGATGGCGGATCCTATCACTGGTAGAACTTCAGACAAAAAAGATGTTAAAATTTATTTTCGTGACATCAAATTCAAGGATGGGATATCAGCCGTATAAGGTGTAGAAAAATAAAGTTGCTTTATAAAATTAAAGGCAACCAACCGCATAAAAGAAAAAGCTGTGTAGCATTTCTTCTATGCGGTTTTTTCATTTTTAATGTCAAGCAATTTGTTACTGAACAAGTTGCCCAACAAAAATGTTTTTGGATGTTTTTGAATAAAATGAAAAACATTTTAGGTATCTATTTTTGTTGAAAGTGTCAGGTTTAAAGTTCGGAATTGACTATTTTAAGCAGAAAACACCCTAAATAAGGTAATTTCCTGAGTATTTTTGTCTGGTCTTTGTCTTAACAGAGGCATTTTGTTTAAATGTCAAGTTGGATCTATTGACATAAATGCCTTTTAGGTGTATAATATGGTATTAAAGATAGAAAATTAATTTACTAGAAATTTCTAGTTTTTAAATTAGAGAGGGAGTGTGAAAAATGAAAAAGTTGGTTCTTTTAATCACAATAATTTTACTGGCAATGGCTACTCCAGTTTTAGCAGGAGATAACTTTCATCGGGGTTTTCATCAACAACTTGGTGCTAATACTGCGGACGCTTTGTTCGTAATTGTTGGTCAAGTTTTAAAAGGGGATTTCAACGATGGCTACGTGGGTTGTAATCCCAGGAAGGGTCGTCGGATTCGCCATATTCCTCCGCCTCGGTTAATGCCACCAACTGGTAATGCCGCTCGCTGGGCTCGCAGTCCTCGTGATCGAGCTTATTACCAGGCTAAGGACCGAATTTATCGGCAGGAGTATCGTCGATGGGAGCGGGAGCAGGCTCAAATTGGTCGGGCCGAAGGGGAGCTTAAGGCCCTCAAAAACATTCAAAGAAATCGAAACAAATTTTTTTATCGTCATTAGAAAAATTTGTTTCAAAAACCGAGAAAGCTTAATTGGATAATTTCAATTAAGCTTTTTCTTCTTGTCAAAATTTATACCATATGCCAAAAATCTCCCTCGGCTCAACTTTAGCAAAAGCTGAGCCGAGGGAAATTTTTAAACATTTCATCCACATTCTCTAATTTTACTAAGTTTGATTGTATGCTATTATTAAAAAACTTGGGAATAATTTAACTTGATACTTGATACTAAGTACTAATTTATGGTTGAAAAAAAATCAAATAAATTTAATAGCGATCAAGAGGATCGAAAAAAGCCGATTAAAACTAGTCTTTATCAAGATAAGTTGCGGATGCCTCCTAACAATGTTGAAGCCGAAGTTTCGACCTTGGGAGCTTTGATGATTGATAAAGAAGCCATCACCAAAGTAGCTGATATTATTTGTGCTGATGATTTCTATAAAGATAAGAATGGTCAGATTTATGAGACTATTTTGGAGCTTTATCAGGATCAAGAACCACTTGATATTTTGAGCGTTTCTTCGCTTTTGAAGGATAAAAAAATATTAAAAGAAATCGGGGGAAGAGTTTATTTGACAGAATTGATAAACGCGGTTCCGTCAGCTGCTAATGTAGCGTCTTACGCTAATTTAGTGCGGAAAAAATCAGTTTTGAGAAATTTGATTAAAACTGCTTCAGAAATTGTAGAAATGGGCTATGCCGAAGAAACGCCTATTGATGAAATTTTAGACAAAGCCGAGAGGAATCTTTTTTCAGTTGGTCAAAAATCAGTTAAGCAGGACTTTGCTCCAATCAGTAATTTATTAGAAGACGCTTTTGTGAGAATTGATGAAATGCATAACAACTCTGATAAGTTCCGGGGAATAGCAACCGGGTTTAATGATTTGGACAAACTGCTTTCGGGTTTGCAAAAATCAGATTTAGTTATTCTAGCGGCGCGACCTTCGATTGGTAAGACTTCTTTTGCTTTGAATTTAGCGATTAACGCGGCCATCAAAGATAAAGTTTCAGTTGGGTTGTTTTCCCTGGAGATGTCATCGGATCAATTGGTGGACAGAATGTTGTCTACCCAATCGGGAGTTAATCTTTGGAATTTGCGAACCGGAAATATTGCTTCTGATTCAGAAGATGATGATTTTCAGAAAATTGGAGATGCCATGGGAGTTTTATCGGAAGCTTCAATCCATATTGACGATAGTGCCACCGCTAATATTATGGAAATGCGGACTATGGCTCGAAGATTGCAAGCCGAAAAAGGACTGGATCTTTTGGTGATTGATTATTTGCAGTTAATGGAAGGGCGGGGAAGACATAGTGATAATCGAGTTCAAGAAATATCTGAAATATCTCGAGGTTTAAAAAGTTTAGCCAAGGAATTAAATGTTCCCGTAGTGGCTTTGTCTCAGCTTTCTCGAGCAGTAGAAAACCGAAGTCCTCAAATTCCAAAACTTTCTGATTTGCGAGAATCTGGATCAATTGAGCAAGATGCTGATGTGGTAATGTTTTTGTATCGAGAAGATCGAGAAAAACCAGAAACCGAAAATAAAAATATTGTGGAAGTGATTGTGTCTAAGCATCGGAATGGACCGGTGGGGAATGTTTCGTTGTATTTTGATGATAAGACTACTTGTTTCAAGAATCTTGAAAAATACAAATCCGATAATTAGAAATTACAAATCTAAAATCTCAAATAACAAATAAATTACAAACCCGCTTACCAGCCGGCAGGTTACAATTTTCAAAATCTAAAATTTCCCCAAAGCCAAATTTTTGGTATTTGAATTTTGAAAATTGGTGCTTATTTGTGATTTGTAATTTAATATTTTTAATTTATAATTTTTTTAATAAAAAATTATCCATGTTTCCAAAACTATTTCAAAAATTAATTGATCATTTCACTGCCTTGCCATCGGTTGGCCCTAAGATGGCCGAGCGTTTGGTGTTGTATCTTTTCAAACAAGACAAAGAGAAAATCCAAAAATTTGCTAAAGATCTTTATGAGTTTGGCTCTAATTTAAATTATTGTGAAAAATGTTTTCATGTGGCTGAAAAAGATTACTGTGAAATTTGTGCTGACAAAGAAAGAGACCATCAAACAGTTTGTGTAGTGGAAGATCCTCTGGATGTAATTGCAGTAGAAAAAACTCGAAATTATCGAGGTGTATATCATGTTTTGGGCGGTAATTTAAGCGTGATGAACGAAGACGAAATCAGGAAATTAAAAATCAATGAATTATTAAGTCGAATTAAAACCGAAAAATTCAAAGAAATTATTTTAGCTACTAACCCAACTACGGATGGTGAAACCACCGCTTTGTATCTAGCGCGAGTAATTAAGCCCTTGAATGTAAAAATTACTCGAATTGCTCGAGGACTACCAACTGGTGGAGACATTGAATATGCGGATGAAGTCACATTAGGAAGTTCGATTGAAGGAAGGCGTGAAATGTAACTAATTTTTAAATTAAAAATTAGAAATTACAAATTCCGAATAAATCGCAAGTTACAATTTTCAAAATCTAAAACTTTTTTAAACCTGTTTGACTGGGCAAACGAAAGGTTTCGAACATTTGAATTTTGAGTATTGGTGTTTATTTGTAATCTGGTGTTTGGAATTTCTGTTAATTCTTGAATAAAAATTAGCAGATAAGATATTCCAAATATCTTATTAGACCGCATTAGCAAAGGTTTTCTGGGGTTGTTCAATTATAAATTTACAATAAAGATAGTAGGTTTTATTTTCCTTCAAAAAGAAATTTCTTGGCTTCTTGCTGGGCTTTTTTGATGGCTTCTTGAATATCTGCCAGATTCGGATTTTTTTTATTTTGGTGATTGTCCATCACCTTTTTTATAACTCTAGCGATATCTAAATATTTACATTTTTTGTTCAAAAATTGCTCTACCATAAAATCATTGGCGGAATTCATAGCGGCTGGAAGAGTTCCCATTTCGTGAGCAGCTTTAAAGGCATATTTTAAACAAGGAAATCTTTCTAAATCGGGTTCCTGAAAAGTAAGGTCTTTAGAAAAATCAAATCTTTTTAAAGGACTACTCCAGCGTTCTGGGTAAGATAATGCATATTGAATTGGAAGCTTCATACTGGGTTCGGACATTTGAGCCATGATGCTGCCATCTGAATATTCAATCATAGAATGAATAATGCTTTGAGGATGAACCACCACCTTAATTTTCTCAATTGGTAAATCATAAAGCCACATCGCCTCGATTACTTCAAAACCTTTATTCATCAGAGTAGCAGAGTCTATTGTAATTTTTTGACCCATACTCCAGGTTTTGTGGCCGAGGGCATCTTCTAGGCTGATATTTTTGAGTTCTTCTAATTTTTTATCGATCAAAGCTCCGCCGGAACAGGTAATAATCATTCGGTGAATTTCTTCAGATTTTTCTCCGTTCAAACATTGGAAAAGAGCAGAGTGCTCAGAATCGATTGGCATAATCATTACCCCGTTTTTTTGAGCTTCTTTCATTACGATTTCTCCCGCGGCTACCAAAGTTTCTTTGTTGGCCAGTGCTACATTTTTTTTCAATTTAATTCCTTCCAGGGTGGCTTCAATGCCAGCTAAGCTTACAACCGAATTTATTAGAGTGTCGTATTTTTTCATTCGGACTATTTCCAGATTGGCCTTTTTTCCAGAAAAAACTGGAATAGAAACTTTTTTTTCAAGAAGTTTGGCTTTTTGGGGATTGGCCACTCCAACTGCCAGGGGCTTATATTTTTTGATTTGTTTTTCTAAAGTTTCGATATCAGAATTAGCAGACAAAGCGATGACTTTTAATTTGTTGGGATATTTGTCGACTACTTCTAAGGTTTGAGTACCGATATTACCGGTACTTCCTAGTATCGCTAATTTTTTCATTTATTTTTAATTAATAATTACGAGTTTAATTTGCTTTTAAAATCTTTTTCAAGTCCCGTGAAGTTTCAATTAGAAATAGTTCTTTTCTTAATTGCTTGGCGTTTGGAAAATTTCTGAAGTACCAACCAAGATGTTTTCTAAACGCTATTAAACTTTGAGTAGTATTATATTTTTCAAATAATTGAGCGTGCTCCAAAGCGATAGCTTTTATTTCTTCCAGAGAAGGTTTCTGATATTGACCAGTTTTCAAGAACTCTTTAATTTGCTGAAATAGCCAGGGATTTCCCAAACAACCTCGAGCAATAGCTAATTCATTAACTCCAGTTTTCTCTAAAATTTCTCGAGCGTTTTCTGGCGAAAAAATTCCTCCATTGGCCACTACGATTTTATCGGGAAAACTTTCTTTAATTTTCTTAATTTTTTCAAAATCAATTTTTCCCGAAAATCCTTCTTTGTAAGTTCGACCATGAACAATAACTTTGGTCCAGTTTAAACCTTTAATTTTCTCTAAGAATTCAAGGGCTTTAACAGCGCTAATACCAGAGCGAATTTTAATAGAAACGGGTAGGTCGGTGTTGTCGATAATGGCCCCAATAATTTTTTTAGCTAGAACAGGTTTCTTCATTAAAAAACAGCCACTTTCTTGTTTGTAAATTTTTCGAGCGGGGCAACCGAAGTTTATATTAATTTCTTCCGGTTTTCTGAAATTAAAAGTTTGGTGCATTTCTTTATTTGCCTCGTCGAAGTTCAACGAAGGCGGGTCAAATTTTTTGCTAAGCTTAGAAATTATTTGGGTAGCCTTGGCAAAGTGCTCTGGATCATTTCCAAAAAGTTGGATAGCCAGGGGACTTTCTTTTTGAATGGATTGGGCCAAGAGCAAACTTTTGTTATTTTGACCGTAAAATAATCCAGTGGCACTGATCATTTCAGAATAAACAATATCGGTTCCTAGTTTTTTGCAAATTAGCCTAAAAGGCAAGTCAGTAATTCCGGCCATAGGAGCAAGGCTTAGTTTGATGTTTTTTTTGATTGTCATGTTCTTAGTTAAAACAAAATTCAAACTGGAAAGTCTGAAGTTTTGTCATCAGCAATCAGCAATCGGTCATTATTGAATTTTATTTGCAGTAGATGACTGTTGACTAGTGACCGATGACTTTCGGTTTTATTTTTCAATTATTCCATAAGTTCCATTTGGCATATCGTCCAAGGTATAGCCTTCTTTTCCAATTTTCTTTCGAATTTCGTCTGCTTTTTCAAAATCTTTTTCTTTTCGAGCCTGAACTCTCTCTTCTGCTAAATCAATAATTTCATTTGGTATTTGAGAGGATTTCTTTTTTTCTATTTCGATTCCTAAATCTGAATTCATTTTGTTCCAAGTATTTTTCAACAGCGCTAAATTTTTTGGACTTAATTGTCCAGCGTCCATTTCTTTGTTGGCCTCAGAAATCATTTCAAATAAAATTGATAGAGCCTTGGGAGTGTTCAAATCATCATTTATGGCCTCGTCAAAATATTCTAAATATTTTTTAGGGTCGATTTTGGATGCTTCTTCGGATTTTATTTGAAATTCTTGAAGTCGAGAAATAAATCGGGAAATTTTTTTGAAATTGGCGGAAGCTTGCTGAAGCCCGTCCCAGGTAAAGTTTAAACTAGAGCGATAGTGACTGCTGAGCATCATAAATCGAAAATCCATAGCTGAAAAGCCTTTGTCCAAAATGTCTTTAAGAATATAGAAATTGTTTTTGGATTTGGACATTTTCTGGCTGTCAACCAAAAGAAATCGAGTATGAAGCCAGAATTTAGAAAATTCTTTTTCAGTGCAACCCTCAGATTGAGCAATTTCGTTTTCGTGGTGAGGAAAAATATGGTCTTCGCCACCAGTGTGGATATCCATGGTTTCTCCTAAATATTCTATCGACATAGCGCTACATTCAATGTGCCAACCAGGGTAGCCGAGCGACCAAGGACTTTTCCATTTTAATAGATGTTCTTTGGGAGCTTTGAGCCACAAAGCAAAATCGTAGCCGTGTTTTTTATCAGGATGTTTTTCCAGTCGAGCATTCTCTTTGAGATCTGCTAGCTTTTTCTTAGACAATTTTCCGTAATCTTTAAATTTGGTAACATCATAAAAAACATTACCGTTTTTTTCATAAGCCAGTCCTTTCTCAATTAAAGTTTCTACCATTTTAATAATTTGAGGAATATGAGTAGTGGCTCGGGGGAAGAAGTGAGCTTTTTTGAAATTTAATTTTTCTAGATCCTCAAAAAATTTTTCAGTGTAAAAATTGGCAACATCTTGGGGTGTCTTTTTTTCGCGCCTAGAAGCTTTTAGCATTTTGTCTTCGCCGGTATCAGCCTGGCTTAAATCATCTGCCGTTAAATGTCCAACATCAGTGATATTCATGATTTGTCGAACTTCATAGCCAATAGTTTCTAGATGTCTTCTAAGCGTATCGGCAAAAATAAAAGTTCGGAGATTTCCGATGTGGCTATAGTCGTAAACCGTGGGTCCACAATTATACATTTTAACTTTTCCAGTTTCAATCGATTCAAAAACTTCCTTTTTTCGAGTAAGCGTATTGTATAGTTTCAGCATTAACTTATTTTATAATTTAGAACCATCTTTTTCTTCTGAACAGGGTTAAAGCGATAGTAGTAATTGTAGCCATAATTCCAAGAATAATCCAGAAGGCTAGTTGACTTTCCGCTAAATCAAAGCTAGCGAAAGGTATCATACTAAAAATTCCAGTGATAACTGACAAGGTGAAAGTTATCAGTGAAACAGCGGTTAGGAGTCGCATGGCCTCATTGATTTTATGAGACAACAGGGCGCTGTTAGTTTTTTCTAAAGATTCTACAATTTCTTGGATATTTTCTAAGGCGTTCCAAGCTCGAATATTTATACCAATTAACTCTTGAAAGTACTCGTTTAAACCATCCTCTAGAAGCCTATATTTTTTTTGAACTAAAGATTCTAGAATACTTCTTTGCGGTTTGATTGACCTTCGAAAAGTTAAGAGATCTCTCTTGATAGTTGAAATGGTTCGGACCATTTCTTTTTCATAGCCCATAAAAATACCTTCCTCTATTTCGTTTATTTTTTCGTTAATATGGTCTAGTTTAGGGAGCGAAGCCGATAGCAATCTTTCCATTATTGAATAAAACAAAAAACCGCTTGATTTAGAAAAAGCTTGTTCTTTGAAAGCACTATCTTCCTCAAATTCTCTTAGAATACTTTTGATGGGTAGGTTTTCGGTGTTATGGGAGGTGATAACGTGATTTTTGGTGATTACAATATCTAGTTCTCCGGAGTAACCGATTTGAGCATCTTTATCAAAAAGCGGAATATGAATAACAATATATAAGCAATTGTCGAATTCTTCAGCCCGTGGTCTTTGAGAAGGCGAAGTAAATTCGCTCAATACCAGGGGATGGAGCTGAAAGTTTTCTTTCAGATATAAAATATCGTCAGAAGTTGGATCATCAATATTGATCCAGGTTAACTTATTGTGCTCAATCGTCTTCATTATTTGTTTTTAGAATTTATTGATTTGGCCTCATTATACCAAATTTTTTGTAATTAAAAAGAGATTATTTCATGAGGAATGAATATATGATTTTCATCTGAATCTTTTTTTGCTATAGTAGGATTATTCTTAGACACCGTTTTGTTATGAAATTCCACATTTTTTACTAAATTTTCCAAAAATTTCTTTGCCTTAGCTTTGGCTAAAGCTTCAAAAATTATTAGAAAAATTTATTTAAAAAATGTGGAATTTCATAACAAAACGGTGTCTAAGAACAAACCCATTACTATGCAAAAGATAATTTTAGGTTTAATCAAAGTTTATCAAAAAACTCTTTCTCGAGACATGGGTTGGCTCTCGGTTGTTTATAGTGGAAAAACCTGTCGGTTTCATCCGACTTGTTCTCAGTATACTTATGAAGCGATTGAAAAATTTGGAGTTTTGAAGGGTGGCTATTTGGGACTTAGGAGAATATTAAAATGTCATCCTTGGAGTAAAGGAGGGATCGACAAAGTTCCTGATTGATTCTTGTAATTTTAACTAAATGAAGTTAAAATGAAATAGAATTATTAAAACAAAAATAAATATGCCAACAGTTTCAACTAAGGCAATCGATAATCAACAATGGCAAAAGGATTTTGAGAGGGAACGATTGCTTAAAAAAAGAAGAAAAAAATCCGAAGAGGAGAAAACTTATCAACTGGCGGAGCAGGAGGGTCTTCCTTATATGGATTTGAATATTTTTCCGATTGATCAAAAAAACATTAATTTTATTTCCGAGAAAGAAGCCCAGAAGAATAACCTGGTAGTATTGGGGAGACAGGGCTCGTTAGTTCGAATCGGAATGTTAGGCGTTAAGGATGAAAAAACATTGGCTTTTTTGAAGGCCATTGGAGAAAAAGAAGACGTTAAATTCAAAATTTATATTGTCTCTAAAACTTCGCTAGTTAGGGCTTGGGAAAGCTATAAGTCAGTTAAATTAGGAGAAAAGCTAGATTTTTTAAGAATGTCTTTATCGGCTGATGATCTTAAAAACTTTCAGTCTCAAATTAAAGATCTAGTAGGATTAGAAGAAAAAATTCAGAAGGTTCCAACTACCCAAGTGATTAATATTATTATTGCCGGGGCCATAAAACTTAAAGCTTCTGATATCCACTTCGAACCACAAAAAGACGAAAAAATTCGTCTTCGTTATAGATTAGATGGTGTTTTGCAGGTGATAGCGGAGTTCCCAATCAGTATTTATCCTACTATTCTATCCAGAGTGAAAATGCTCTCGGGGATGATTTTAAATATTAATGATGTTGCTCAAGACGGACGTTTTTCTATTAAATTGAGCGAGAAGGAAAATTTGGACGTTCGGTCTTCAGTGTTGCCAGGTAGCTTTGGGGAGAGCATCGTATTGCGTTTGTTGATGATGGATTTTGAGGAATTAAAATTAGAAAATTTAGGTTTGGTAGGAGCGGCTTACAAAAGACTGGAGGCCAGTTCTTTCAAAAAGGAGGGAATAATAATCAATTCTGGTCCAACCGGAAGCGGGAAGACTTCCACTCTTTATTCTTTGATTAATCGGCTCAATACTCCCGAGAAGAAAATTATTACCATTGAAGATCCGGTAGAATATAAATTGCCGGGAATTATTCAAACCCAAGTAAATAAAGAGGGTAATTATACTTTTAATAAAGGGTTGAGAGCAGTGGTTCGACAAGATCCAGATATTATTTTAGTGGGTGAAATTAGAGACGATGATACTGCTAATGTGGCTACTCAGGCGGCTTTGACTGGTCATTTGGTTTTGACGACTATCCATGCTAATAGTTCGGCTGGGGTTATTTCTAGAATGTTGGATTTAGGAGTGGACACTAATCAGATTGCAACTGCCATTAATGTTGTGATTAGTCAAAGATTAGTGAGGCGACTCTGTCCTCATTGCAAAGAAAAGTATGAACCAGCTCAAGCCACACTTAATAGTTTCAAAAAAATGTTGTCAATGATATCGCCTAAAGCGGAAATTGAAGTTCCTAATAATATGGAATATTTGTGGAGATCCAAGGGGTGTGTCAAATGTAATGGTTTGGGCTATAAAGGAAGAATTGGAATTTTTGAAGTGTTGGGGATTAGTGACAAAATCAGAAAGAAAATCACTGACTTAGCGACAGAGAACGAAATAATTCAACAGGCCCTAGAAGAAGGAATGGTTAATCTAATTCAAGACGGTATTTTGAAAGCCTTGAAAGGAGAAACATCAATGGAGGAGATGCAGAGAGTATTGGGTGGCGGGGAATATTTGCTGGAGCTTTATGAAAAGATCATGGTTCAAGCTTTATCGAAAAAAATTGCCATTGAACAAGATAGTTATGATTATTCTAAGTCGATTGAAAATGCGCAAGTTGATGTTAGTCAAGGCTTGTCTCAAAAATCAGCCAAAAAAATAATAGAATTCATTTTGTTAAAAGGAGTGATAATGGGGGCGGGTGATATTCATATTGAGCCAGGGGAAAAAGTTTTTAAAGTTCGATTTAGGATCGACGGAGTTTTGCAAACCATAATGAAATTGCCGATGACTAATTTTTTGGCAGTTTTGAATATTATTAAATCAACGGTCGGAGTAGCGACCGAGGATCGTCAGGGTGGTACGATGGATGCTCGCTTTTCAATTGATCTTTCTGCTTTGACGGAGATAGATGTTAGCAAAGTGGATGTTAGAGTCTCAACTATTTTAGGAGGATACGGCGATATTTTGGTGATGCGATTATTAAATAAAAATGCACAAGCTATTGATTTGGATAAATTAGACTTAAATCCTATTAATTTAGAAAAAATAAAGAGAGAGGTCGATAAGCCCAATGGAATCATCATCAATACTGGTCCAACTGGAAGCGGAAAAACTACCACCCTTTATAGTATTTTAAGCCATCTCAACAAACCTGAAATTAAGATTATTACAGTCGAAGATCCAATCGAATATCAAATTGATGGGATTATTCAAACTCAAATCAATAAAGAGGAAAAATATGATTTTTCATCAGCGATGCGATCTTTGTTGCGACAAAATCCTGACATTATGATGGTTGGAGAAATTAGAGATGAAGAATCAGCTCAGTTGGCCTATCGAGCAGCCTTGACTGGCCACTTGGTTCTAACTACTCTTCATACTAATGGGGCGGCTGGAGCGGTTCAAAGATTGCTAAATATGGGGACCGATATTTCTGATGTGGCTAGTGGAACCAACTGTTTTATGGCTCAAAGGCTAGTTAGAAGACTTTGCCCGGATTGTAAGAAAAAAGAGTTAATTAAAAAGAAGGATCAGGCTGTTATTGAAAAAGCCTTAAAATCAATTTCACCTAAAATTAAATTAGATATTAAAATCCCGAGTCATTTATATGTCTCCAAAGGTTGTGCTAAGTGTCAGAAAACCGGGTTTAAAGGGAGAATTCCTATCTTAGAAATCTTAGAGGTGAATGAACTAATGGAAAAATATTTGGTTAATAATCCTACTACTAGTGAAATTGAAAGCAAAGCGATCGAAGAAGGAATGTTGACAATGTTTCAAGATGGGATAATAAATGTATTGAAAGGACAAACGACTATTGAAGAAATTTTGCGAGAAGTTGAGGCAAAATAAAAAACTGCCATCAAGACAGTTTTTAAAAAAGAATTCACATCAATCTGTAGACAACATCTTACAATTAAAAACCATAAGCTTAGAACAGATCTGAGAAATAACGAAGCCGAAACCGCGTTATCCTATAACTAAAAAAAGTTCCACAGGAAACTATTCTTAGAGAATTTTTTATTTAAGAAAAATTATCTAAGAATAGTTTCCTTGGAGAAGAAAGTTGCCTAGCACTCCTTTGTCTACAGGTTGATGAGAACAAGTTCT
>DAOWHU010000075.1 GCA_030641245.1 bacterium | reverse complement strand
TATATTGAGAATATTGATGAATCAGGGGTAAAAACAAATCATTATATTCACCTCCCTGATCGCAATCTTACTTTCGATACAGATCCAGCATTTGAGGAATGGTCAAATGATCATTACAACAGAGCCAAGGAAATGCTTGCCGCTACCAACAACATAGATGATTTAAAAAAGATTTTACGTGATAGAAAAAACGCTGAGAAGAAAACTGCAATATGCACTACAAAAAATGAGGATGAATGTTTTACTCATTCTGCCTTTATTTTCGATGCAAAGAATCGAAAAGTTTTATATAACCAGGGAAATCCCCTTGAAAACGATTTCAAAGAATATGGTTTTGATTAATATAAATTTGTCTAATAACGCGATAAGAGACTCCAGAGAAACTTAACCTACCTATAACAAAAAACCCGCAAACGATGCGAGATTTTGTTATAATAAAGATTGTATGTTGGAACGCGAAAATAAAAGCAAACTAATCACACGGAAGGTCTTATTTTTTGAGTGCAGTTCGAGGCGAATTTGAGCACTGAGTGAGGCGTTAAATAGTACGGCGAACGAATGGCGAAAAATCCAACCCGCCTTCGCTAAAGCTGCGGCGAGGCAAGCGAAGAAATACACCAAAAAATTAAATCTTTTATTTTTTCTTTTTTTCTAGGTGTATGGTGTGAGCCTTGCACCTCGGACAATGCTTTTTAATCTCTAATTTTTCCTGGATCTTTTTAACGTTTTTATGAGAATAATAATTGATTTCTTTGCATTCTTTGCATTGAAGTTTTATTAAAGTATCTTGTGACATGGGTTTTAGTTAAAAGTTTAAAAAATTAAAAAATTTTCTAAATTAATTTATAGAACTCTTTCGTTTGAGTGCAATTCGAGGCGAAATTGAGCATTGAGCGAGACGTATTTAATGATACATCGAGCGAAAAGCGAAAATTTCAACGAAGAAGTACGCCAAACGCAAAGTTCTAGGATTTAATTTTGATTCCAGGAGTCATAGTAGCCGATATCGAAATGTTTTTGACAAAAGCCTTCTTAATCGCTTCCGGTTTATTGGCTCGAAGAACTTTTTCAAATTCCTCAAAATTCTCTTTCAAAGCTTTTTTATCAAAAGATCTTTTTCCAATCGCTAAATGAATATTCCCTCCATTATCATTTCTGAAACTAGCTTTCCCCTTTTTGATTTCCTTAATCATTTTTTCTACCTGAGGACTAACAGTCTGAGATTTAGCATTCGGCATTAAACCTTTAGGTCCAAGAATTTTAGCAATCTTAGCCAACTTGGGCATCATATCAGGAGTAGCGACTGCTACGTCAATAGCGATATCCTTATCCTTGGCAATTTTAGCAATCAATTCTTCACCACCCACAATATCAGCTCCGGCCTTCTTGGCTTCTTCTTGGTTATTTTCAGTAAAAGCCACCACCTTAATTTCTTTACCACTTCCATGGGGTAGATTAACAGTGGTTCTAATTTGTTGATCTGTTTTTTTGAAATCAATTTCGGTTTTAACATGAACTTCAACAGTTTCATCGAACTTAGCTTTAGGAAATTTTTCTAAAATCTCTAAAGCCTCTTCAATTGGATAATTTCTTTCTAAATCAAAAGCCTCGCTGGCTTTTTTGTAGTTTTTGCTTCTTTTCATAAATTTTTTTACGTGGTACAAACAACATTGGTTAACAAGAACTGTTTCTAAACACTTTCTCTACTGCAAAACTATAATTTCAACTAAATTTTTCGTAACGAAACAGTGATTAAAAACAATTCCTCTAGCAATGCCTCCCACGATTAAGTTAATAATACAAACAATTCTAGCTTAATTCGGCTAATTAGTCAATAATACTAGCAATGAGCAATTAACAATGAGCAATTAACAATAAAAACTTCTCAAAAACTTGAATATACATTAGTGTACAGTAATTTTTTCTCTAAAATCCCTCATCGCCTCAAATCCCCAAAACTCAAAATAAAACCCTTTCTCCTTCAATCCAATCCTGGTCCAACAAGATATTTGGAATATCTTTTCCACCGAAAAAGACCCTTTCTCAGGTCTTTTTATTGTTCATTGCTTGCCTCGGCGTAGCTTCAGCGAAGACGAGTTTATGTTCCTTGTTCATTGCTCATTCTTTTCCCAAAAACATCTGGATCTTTTTCTCCACCGCTTTTTGGGTTTCTTCTCGAGCTACTTTCAAAATTTTTCGAGGATCGCTGACTTCACAATGTTGATCTCCGGTCATTTTACAAACAGCCGAACAAAAAGCAATTCGGATATCAGTATCAATGTTAAAAGCATTTATTCCTAGTTCTACTGCTTTTTTGACTTTCTCTCCTTCCCAATCAGAAGCTCCATGTAAAATCAAAGGATTGTCAGGCAATAAAGCGTTAATCGCCTTCAATCTCTCCCAATCTGGTTCACTTTTTTCTCGAAAGAAACCATGCGCATTTCCGATTCCAACAGCCAGGGCATCAGTTCCCGTCTCGTCGACTAATCTTTTGGCCTCATTGGGATCAGTCATAATTTCATTCCAATCAATATCTAGTTTTTCCCTTCCTAGATAAGGAACTCGCCCTAGCTCGGCTTGGACTGCTACTCCCCGAGGATGAGCATACTCAACTACTTTTTTGGTAATAGCGATATTCTCCTCCAAGGTCAACCGAGAAGCATCAATCATTACGGAATCTACGCCTAAATCAATAGCCTTGGTAATTTCGTGAAAACTATGTCCATGATCCAAATGAAAACCAATCTCGGTATTAGGCGCTAATTTTTTAACGTTTGATTTCACTAATTCTCCAATCGTATCAAAAGTATATTCCATGGTCGAAACTGTGGTCTGGATAATACAAGATTTTTTCAAATTATTAGCCGCCATTATGATTGCCTGGGTAACTTCCATATTGGAAGTATTAAAAGCCCCAACGGCCACCTTATCTTCCATCGCTTTCTTTAAAATTTTTAACGTTTTACTTTTCATTAAATTTTTCAATTATTTTTATAAACTCATAGGGCTTAGTGGAAACACTTCCGACAAGCGCCCCCTCCATCCCAGTCTTAATACAAGTTTCCTCAACATTAAAATTATCCACACTACCACCATAAATTATTTTAACTCTTTCAGCCGTTAACTGCCCGTATTTATCAACTAAAAATTTCTTAATCAACAACCGAGCCTCCATGATTTCATTGGAAGTTGACATTCGATTGGGTCCATTGTCGCTAATCGCCCAAATCGGTTCATAGCATAGAATGGTTTTTTCAATATTTCCTCGTCCAACTTTTTCTAAGATATCTTGAAGTTGTTTCAAGACAACTTTCATCGTTAAGTCATTCTCTTTTTCTTCTCGATTCTCCCCCACACAAATTATTGGGATTATTCTATTTTTAAAAGCCTTCTCAACTTTTCGCGCAATTTCAAGGTTTTGTTCATCAAAATATTTTCGGCGTTCACTGTGACCCAGAATAACAAAATCAACTCCCATTGATTTCAACATCTTAGCGCTGACTTCGCCTGTATAAGCTCCCTCATCTTCCCAAAAACAGTTCTGGGCTCCCAAGAGAAACTCATCTTTTTTGGTAATTTCGGAAAATTTTTCGAGAAATGGATAAGGAGTGCAAAGCACCGTTTCTACTTTTTCAGAAAAAAACGCCTTCGAGGCCTTGCTAAAATTCTTCAGCCAAGTTTCTATTTCATTTTTACTGGCTAATTTCATTTTGAAGTTAGCAACTACTAGATATTTTTTCATAATGATGCTTTTTAAAGTGACAAATCTTATTTGACAAAGTTATTTTAACGCTAATTTTTAATTTTATAATTTTAAAATAAATCTAAACTCTAAATTTTTAAATTCGATTAGATTGAAAACATCGAAGGCTTACGTGTTTGAGTGCAGTTCAAGGCGGATTTGAGCACTGAGTGAGACGTACTAAATAGTACGGTGAACGAGTGGCGGAAAATCCAACGAAGAAATGCGTCAAACACGTAAGTCTTACTATTCTTAGAAGCTAAAGGCTCCAATGGTGATCAACGTCACAATCAACCCCGCTGCCAATATTCCACAAAAAATTATTCCAATCGCTTTAATTTTATTAATTCCAAAAAGAAAAGATGCTAAGGCACCAGTCCATCCTCCGGTTACCGGCAACGGAATAGCAACTAGAAAAAATAATCCCCAGTCACCATATTTTTCAATTTTGTAGCCAGCTTTTTTTCGAGTCCGTTCAAATAACCAATCAAAGAATTTTTTCCAAAATTCAAATTTTTCCGACAGCCAATTGGCGACAATCTCGAATAAAAAAACTAACAGAATCACTGGGATAACATTTCCGATAACCGCCAAAAAATAAGTTTCCAAAATCCCCATTTTATAAACTCCAATTCCGACTGGAATAGCCCCCCTTAATTCAAAAATAGGCGTTACGCTAATAATCATAACAGAAACTTGAGAAGGAACCTCCTTGAGAAGTTCTATGGCTTGGTTGACATCTAAAAGCATATTCTAGTTAAATAGTGATTACAAAGCTAATAGCTGAATATCAAAGCTCAAAGTACTCCAAATTGCTCAAATCAAACCCTAATATCAAATGCTTGAAATCCAAAACTTTTGTCATTTAGACTTTGTCATTTGAGTTTAATTTGGAAAAATTTGAAATAATTTGGATTTTGAAATTCTCTAAAGATGCTACGCATCTTTTAGGGCCTCCGCTGCTTTCTCCGGTTCAATCGCCGAAATTTCTATCCCAGTCGACAACTCAAAACCAGCCCAGATAGAAGTCTTGGGTAATATTTCGATATGCCAATGATAATGAGAATAGTGTTTACCATCACAAGGTGAAGTATGCAAATAAAAATTATAAGCCGGATCATTCAAAACAGTATTTATTTTTCTGATAGCTTCATTCAAAGCTTCTCCAACTTGAATCTTATCTTCAATTTCTATTCTTTCAAAGTAAGGCTGGTGATCTTTGGGTAAAACCCAAACTTCAAAAGCTTTTCGAGAGGCAAAAGGACAAAAAGCTATAAATTTATCATTTTCAAAAATAATTCGCTTATCTTCGTCTTTCTCCCATTCAATCATATTGCAAAAAACACATTTTTTATTAGCCTTGTAATATTCTTCCGCTCCTCTTAGCTCTAAATTGAGATAGGGCGAAATGACCGGAATAGCCGCTAATTGAGAATGAGGATGAAAAACTGAGCCTCCCGCAAGTTTACCTTGGTTGTGAAATATTTCAATGTAACGAACTGATTTTTTATTCATTAAATCTAAATAACGGGTTTGAAAAGCATCGAAAATTTCCGCCACTTTAAAATTGTCCATCATACCAATTCTTTCGAAATGATCTCTAGTTACAATCACCTCATGATAACCAACTCCGTCCATCCAAAAATAAGGGCCTTCTTCTTGATGTTGAATTTTGCCCCCGGTTGGCCGAGAAAAAGCTGGATACTTATTAGGAAAAACCCTTAAACTCCAGTCGTTATCAGCGGTATTATAAATCAAAACATCCTTCTCTTGTTTGGAGGCAACTGGATCACAAAAAAAACAGTCTTCCTCACTACTATTTTCAGTCAAATCTTTAGTAGCCCTAAAAGCATCGGGACGTTTTCCCCGACTGTTGGCAATCACCACCCAATCACCACTAACCAAATCTTGTCGTAATTCAGAAAGTTTTCCCTTTTTGACCTTGAGTTTGGCCTTAGATTTTGAAGAGACCTTTTTGACTGTCTTTTTTGTTTTAATTTTTATTTTTTTTGTAAGACTCATTTTTATTTTTTAATATTTTCCATTTTTCTATTAAGTCTATAAGCTCCCTTGATTAAATTCCAACGAACTTTGAATAAATCCCTTAAAGTGTGCAAATAGCCAAATCCACCTAAGCCTACTAAACTTTCGCCCTTATCATCCCACTGAACTGGAACCTGAACCATTTGATAACCCAATTTTTTTCCAATAGTCAAAATCTCAAAATCAATCCCCCAACGATCAACTTTAGTCCGAGGGATAACATCCTTGGTAAACTGCTCTGTAAAAAGTTTAAAACCACATTGAGTGTCTTTAATTCCCCAAAGTCCTCCTACGAATTGAATTAGTAGGTTTCCAGTCTTGCCAAGCCATTCTTTTAGAAAAAATTGATGTTTATCGATTTCAGAACCCTCAATGTCCCTCGAACCGATCACGTAATCAGCTCCTTTGTCCATTTCAGGTATCAACCTATTCAACATCTTGATAGCAGTCGCTCCATCCATATCGGTGAACATTCTTCTCTCCCCAGTGGCCGCTAAAAGTCCCTCTCTAAGAGTATAACCTTTTCCATGATTAATTTTTCGATCCAGAATTCGAACATTCTCATTGTCTTGAGTATGCTTTCTGACCAGATTTGGAGTTTCATCAGTAGGTCCATCCAAGGCCACCACGATTTCATAGCTCCAACCTTTTCCTTCGAAATAGTTCTTAATGGAATCAAGATGTTCCTTCATCTCTTCTTCTTTGCTAGATTCATTATAAACTGGAATGACTACTGAATACTGAGGTTGTTTTTCATCTTTCATATTATTTTATAATTTTAAATTTTTTAATTTTAACGAAAAAGTGTGCCAAATTCATAAATCCTAAACTTGATGTTATCATTTCTGGCTTTCATTGTCTATCTATCCAGCCTTGAAGAATAACCCGTGCCGATTCAACATCATCATCCTTGGAAATATTTTTTCGATCAGCATCAATTAAGTTTTTTTGAGCTATTTGGGTCGAAAAATCCTCATTCTCAAGCTCGATTGGTATTTCTAATTTTTCAATTTCAGCTAAAAACTTTTGAAACTTTTCTTTTTTAAGAAGATTTTCGTTAAAACCAATTATTATTTTTTCTATTTTTTCTTTTCGATTCAAATCAGAAATTTCCTGGTAAATATCAGATCTTGAAACCTGTTTATAGATACTGGCTATTCTGTTTTCTGAATCAGCAATTGCTAAACCACATTTGCTTTCTCCCCAATCGATGCCTAAATAAAACATACTATTAAATTCTAAATTATAAGCACCAAATTCCAAATAAATCTCAAATTACAATTTTTTAAATTCAAAACTTCCTTGAGTCCGTCAACTGGCGGAAAAGTTTGAATATTTGAATTTTGAAAATTGTAATTTATTTAGGATTTGTAATTTTGAATTTGATATTTAATTTTTATCTTGTTAAAATTTCACATCCATTTTTCGTCACCACTACTGTGTTTTCAAAATGAGCAGACAACCCGCCTTTTTTAGTTAAAAAAGTCATTTGATCAGAGCCAACTTTAATACCACTATTAAACTCATTGACCATTGGCTCTAAAGCAATCACCATTCCTTCTCGCCATTTTATTCCTGTTCCAGCTTGACCAAAATTAGGGATTTGGGGAGCCTCGTGAACCTCATGACCAACTCCATGACCAACTAAACCTCGCACTACATGAAAACCATTTTTAACTACAAACTTTTCTACTGCCTCACTGTAGTCACCTAGATGTTTCCCGGCTCTAATTTCTCGCAAACCAATTTCCAAACTTTCTCTGGTGACCTTGACAATTTTTTTAGCCTGCTCGCTACCTTTCCCAACAATCACACTAATAGCAGCGTCGGTAAATAAATTTTTGTATTTAACTCCGACATCAATTTTTACAATATCACCAGATTTAATTAACCGATTTTTTAAGGGAACACCATGAACGATTTCATCATTCAATGATACACAGGCAGTTTCCGGAAAAGGATTTTCACCGTCAGAAGAATAACCCTTGAAAGCCGGTTCGGCGCCTCGAGCCAAAATTATTTTCTCGGCAGCCAAACTAACCTCTAAAGTTGAAACTTTTTCTACAATTGAAAATTGAGCTTTTTTCTTGGCCACATTCAAAGCCTCCCTAAGTATTTTTCCACCCTCTCGTAAACTAGCAATTTCTTGATTAGTTTTTATTGAAATGTTCATTTCCGATCTTAATTAATTATATTAATAGACAAAATACTTATCAAATAGCAGGAGGGCCGCAAATAGCAGTAGCTGGATCAAATCCATTTTGACATTCACTACATGGCGGTGCAGAAGGATGAACTACTATAAAACCAACTAGACTCTTACACTCTTCACCATCGGCCCCAGGCATCACGATAAAAGGGGCAACTATTTTATCTACAGCATCACTCGGTGCCTTTAAGGTACCACTTACTAAATCAGGATTAATAACATGAAGAAACAAATAAGCAGCCAGAACTATCACCAAACCAATCAAGGCGTTCTGAATAATTTCCTTGGCATTCAACATTTTGGAAGAATTTCCAGCCGAAGTCACTATGTAAGTGAAGGCTCCTAAGCCTATCATAAAAATCGCTAGAATTCCAGTGATTGAAATTCCAAAAGCATAGATATTATTTAAATAACCGACTAAATCACTAGAATCAGCCATTGGAGTTTGACCAGGAATATTTTCAAGAGTTTGAGCCAAAACTTGGTAAGCTGGAGAAAATAAAACGACTAGCGTAAATATTATTTTTTGTTTCATAATAAATTATTAATAAAAATTATTTTTCTTCTTTTAACGCTTTCTGTATCATATTCTTCAAGCTTGGATTTTCTTTCTTCCCAATTGTTTCTTCAGAGACAACCGTGCCCGCTTTTAGAGAGGTGGAGTGAGTTTCTTTTTTTTCTTCTTTTTTTTCCGCTTCTTTCACTACCGATTTATCAGCTGGCTCTGAATCTCTCGACTCAACCTTCTCCTGTAACTTGCTTTGTTGTCTCCGGAATTCCCGAAGACACTCCGAACAAAAGACTGGTCTTTCACCATCTGGTTTAAAAGGCACTTCAACTTTCATTCCGCAAGCCGAACATTGAGCCGAAAATAAATCTACTTTCTCTATTTCTTTTGGCACATCTTGCTGGGCAGACACTTCCTTTTTGATAATTGGCTTCT
>DAOWHU010000104.1 GCA_030641245.1 bacterium | reverse complement strand
TCTCCTCCACCATGTGGATGATCAACAGGGTTCATAGCTGAACCTCGAACTTTAGGACGCCTACCCATATGTCGTTTCCTTCCGGCCTTTCCAACTCTATAAGCACTGTGCTCAAAATTACTGGATTGTCCAATTGTAGCATAACAATCGGCTGGAATCATTCGGATTTCACTAGAACTCATTTTCAAATGAGCCATTCCAGCTTCAATCGCCTGAACAATTACTGAGGCTCCGGCACTTCGAGCAATTTGCCCGCCTTTGCCAACCTTCATTTCGACATTGCTAACCACAGTTCCTACTGGAATATTCCTTAATTTCAGTCGATTGCCATTTTCAATTGGAGTTTTTTCGTCAATGATAATTTTTTGGTCCTTTTTCATCCCCTCTGTGGCCAAAACATATCTCTTTTCTCCATCAGCATAACAAATTAAAGCAATCAAAGCACTTCTATTCGGATCTTTTTCAATTGAAATAACTTTAGCTGGAATACCAAATTTGTCCATTTTAAAATCAACAAATCGATATTTTCTCTTATTTCCGCCTCCTCGATGTCGCATAGTGATCGTTCCGTTTGCTCTACCTTTACATCGTTTAAAAACCTTAGAGAGACTTTTGTGAGGTTTAGCATCAGTCAAATTGTCCGATTTTACAATCGACATATTTCGTCTTCCAGCATTATTCCTTTTGTAAATCTTTACTGACATGATTCTTTAAATTAATTGATGGAATTCTTATTCACTAAATAATTGAATTTCCTGTCCAGACTTAAGAGTAACTACGGCCTTCTTGTATCCACTTTTTTGACCTTTAGTCGTTCTGAATCGATGATTTTTCTGCTTATATTTCATAACATTCACCTTGGTCACTTCCACTCCGTATAAAACTTCTACCGCTTCCGCTATTTGATTCTTATTGCTTCTCGGATTTACTTTAAAAACATATTTTCCAAACGTAGTTTTATTCATAGCGTCTTCAGAAACAATCGGAGCGATAATAACGCTATTAACCAAATCAGCTTTTTTAATCAAATCTTCCGATATTTTCTTAACTTTTTTCTTCGCAACCTTCTTGGCTTTCTTCTCCACAGTTTTATCAGCGGTTTTTTTAACCAAGCTTTTCTTCTCTTCTTCTTTCTTAGATCCGAACATCGCTGTCATAAAATATAGTTAAGGAGTTATTATTTCCCGTATTTTTCTTCCAATTTCTTAATTCCCTCTTTGGTTATCAGCAAGTGCTTGTTATTCAGCATATCGTAAACATTGATATTATCAGTAAATATACTGGCCACTTTCTCCAAATTTCGAATAACAATTTGACTATCTAGCTCTTTCTTTTCAAAAGCCCATAAAACGCTTCCTTCAATCCCTAAATTTTTCAAAACTTCTTGAGCTTTCTTGGTTTTCTTTTCACTGAAATTGTTATCAGACAAAACAATCAATTCCTTGTCTTTCAATTTCCCGCTTAAAGCCATTTTAATGGCAGATTTATTCATTTTCCGATTAATCTTTTTCTTAAAATTTCTTTCATTGCTTGGTCCGAAAACTACTCCTCCCTTTCTCCAAATTGGGCTACTAGCCGTTCCTGCTCGGGCTCGTCCAGTTCCTTTTTGCTTCCAAGGCTTCTTTCCTGATCCTTGTCGATCTGATCGAGTTTTAGTATGAGCCAAAACCTGTCTTCGATTAGAAGCTTGGGAAACATAGATTTGATGAATTAACTCATCTTTAATTTCTACCCCAAAAACTTCCTGATTTAATTCAAGTTCTTCTACTTTTTCCCCGCTCATTTTTTTTACTTCGACTTTCAACATAAGATATAAATAGCTAGTTTAAAATTTGTCATTTACCCAAACTCTTATAATCGAACCATTATTTCCAGGAATAGCTCCCTTCAAAGCCAATAATTTTTTCTCAGTATCTTTGAAAACAATTTCAATATTCTTAATAGTCTTATTATTTCCGCCCATTCTTCCTGCCATTTTTTTCCCTTTGAAAACTTTCTGAGGATAAGCGCTTCCGATAGATCCAGGCGCTCTAAGGTCGTGTCGATGTCCATGAGAAGCTGGTGAACCAGCAAATCCCCATTTCTTAACTACTCCCTGGAAACCTTTACCTTTAGTTATTCCAGAAACTTTAGCTTTATCTCCAATTTCAAAACCATCCAATACAATCTCGTCTCCGACTTTGACATCCCTTATCTCTTCCTCGCTAAACCGGAACTCTTGTATTTCGTCGAACTTCCTGTTTTTCTTAGAACTTTCCAATCCAACTTGAATAGCTGAATACCCGTCTTTGTCTGAAGTTCTAATTTGAGTAACCACGTTTTTTCCGCTCTCTATCAAAGTAACGTTTTGAGCTTCTCCATTATCATTATAAATGGTGGTCATTCCTATTTTTTTCCCTAAAATTAACTTCATAATATTTTGGAAATAATTCCTAATTAACAAATTTAAAACCGAATATTTTTATAAGGCTTCCAAACAACTCCGACTGGCCTTATAAAAATATTCGGCATCAAAGCTAATTTAGTTTCCTTCAAGGACTTAAATTAGTATTATTTAGATTAAAATTTGTAAATTTGCGTGCAGTTCGAAGGCGAAATTGGTAATTCCAACGAGACGTACTTCTTCTTCGGTACGGCGAACTGGAATTATCAATTTCGACAAAAAAATGTGCCAAATTTACAGATTTTAACTACATTTTAATTTCAATTCCCACCCCCGCTGGTAGATCAAGGTTGGTTAAATCTTCAATAGTCTTGTCAGTTGGTTCTAAAATATCAATTAGTCTCTTGTGAGTTCTAATCTCATACTGATCCCGACTATCTTCATGAACAAAAGTGGATTTGTTTACAGTCACTTTTTTGATTGCAGTCGGCAACGGCACTGGACCAACTATCTTCACTCCAGTTCTCTGAGCAGTGTCAACTATTTTCCGAACAGATTGATCAATGACTTTATTGTCATAGGCCTTCACTTTAATTCGAATTCTGGATTGAACTTCGCCTTCACTTTCTTTTTTTGATTTAACGTTCTCTGCTTTAGTCATCTATCTTATTAATTTACAACAAGTTTATTATATACATCTTGACGAGTATGTCAAGCTTACAGGACAGTTCTTTAGACTTTAGTTATTTCAACAACCGTTAATTTTTGAGCGTGCCCTTGTTTTTTAAAATAACGCTTCTTAGGTTTTTGCTTGATAATAATAATCTTAGAAGCTTTCTTCTGCTCTAAGATTTTTCCTTCAACTTCTTGGTTTTCCAAAACAGGTTTCCCAATTTGAACCTTTTTCCCATCGTCCAAAAGCAAGACTTGGTCGAAAACAACCTTACTGCCAACTTCACCTTCCAGTTTTTCTATTTCGATTTTGTCTCCTTCTCGAACATCATATTGTTTACCACCAGTTTGGATAACCGCTAACATCTAATTGAAATGAAATAATTAGAACAATCCAAATACAGTCCCAGGGATTGTATTTGAATAAATTTTCGTAAAGACAGTCCCCAGTATTGCAAACTTTCTTTTATCTGTCAAGATCCTATTTGTTTTTGATAATTTCTTTTATGTTATAGGGATGCTCATTTTTGACCTTGTGAAAAGTTTTTATTAAAATATCAGCCAATAAACCAAATACAAAAAATTGAATCCCCGTCAAAATCATAAAAATTCCAACTGTCGGCCAAATTCGATTGCCAATCGCCTCCCCCAAAAAAACTCTCTCCACAAACATCCAAGCCAATAACCCTGAACCAATGGTCGAGGACACCATCCCAATAAAACCAAACAGGTGCAATGGTCTAGCTGCAAATTTTCGCCAAAACCAAACACTCAACATATCCAAAAATCCTTTCGCCACCCGTTTAAAATTGTACTTAGTAACTCCCGCTAATCGAGGCCGATGATTAACGACCATTTCTCCAATTCTAAACCCTTTTATTTTTAAAATCGCTGGAATAAATCGATGCATTTCTCCATATAAATCGACATCCTCAAAACATTCTTTTCGATAAACCTTTAAAGAGCACCCACTGTCGTTAATACCATCCTTAATTAAAAAACTTCTCAACCAATCGGCTCCTCGAGAAAGAAATTTCTTAGAAAAAGAATCCTGCCGTTTTTTTCTCCACCCCGAGATCACATCATAGTTTCCTTTTAACTTTTTCAATAATTTGGGAATATCGGCCGGATCATTTTGCAAATCTCCGTCCATAGTAACTATTATCTTCCCTCTCGCTTCTTTAATCCCAGCGTCCATAGCGGCTGTTTGACCAAAATTTTTCCGAAAAGAAATTATTTTAATGGGTTTCAGTTTTTTTAGTTTTTGCAAAGTTTTATCTGAACTTCCATCATCAACAAAAATAAACTCGCCCCTGAGTTTTTCTTTTCTAAAAACCTTTTTTATTTCTTTATGTAGCTGAGCCACATTTTCTTCCTCGTTATAAAGAGGAACAATAACTGAAACAAGCATACTTGTAGATTAATATCAAAATCCAAATTATTCAAATTATTTTGAACCAAATACAAAAAATAAATTAAAAAAATAAATACTCAGTAGCCAATAACCAATATCCATTCAACATCCAATTTTTCAATATTCGATAATGGACATTCAGATATCTAAGCGCTGAACGAAATCATACTATGCATTCTCTTAAATTCATATATTTGGTGCAATTCAAGGAGAATTTGAGCACTGAGCGAGATGTACCAAACGGTACATCGAGCAAATGGCGGAAAACTCGACAAAGAAGTACACCAAATAGATGAATTTATCCACTGCCTAAAATTCCTATTAAAAGTCCCAAACAAGCCATCAGTCCATTAATAATCCAAAACCTAACTGTAACTTTTGTCTCCGGCCAACCTTTTGCCTCAAAATGATGATGAATCGGTGCCGCCAAAAAGACTTTTTTCTTAAAAACTTTTTTGGAAAAAAGCTGAATAATCACTGAACCCGATTCTAGGAAATAAATGAAAACAACAAATGGCAAAACCAAAACAGTATTCGTTAACATAGCTACCACTCCTAAAGTTGCTCCCAAAGAAATTGCCCCGGTATCTCCCATGAAAAAACGAGCTGGATAAAAATTAAACCACAAAAAGGCCAATAGTGATCCACACACTACAGCACAAAAAGCCGCTATATCAAACCGCCCCTGATAAAAAGCAATTAAGGAAAAAATGGCAAAAGCTTGAATCAAAATACCCGCATTTAAACCATCAAGGCCATCTGTTTCGTTGGAAGAAACCGCCATCGAAACGATCACCCCTATAAAAAGAGGAATATACCAAAAACCAATTTTAAAATCTCCTACGGCTGGAATATGAATAAAGTTTGATTCCAATTTAACGAAAAACCACCAAGCTCCCACAGCCGCTATTAAAATTAACCAGCCAAACCTAATCGCAAAACGCATCCCACCTCCTTTATTACTTCCAATCCCTCTAATGCTCATATAATCATCCGCCAATCCTAGTAAAGCCGTGGCAATTAAGGCAAAAAGTAATAGCCAAGTTTGATTTCGACTTAAAAAATTCAATCGATTAAACCAATCATCCCCAGTTAGATTCGCTAAAAATGGGGCTAAAAACAACATTAAAACCATCAAAATTGCCACTGTCCCCCAAACTAAAACCCCTCCCATAGTGGGCGTTCCACTTTTGTGGGCATGCAATTTATTCACATAGGTTAATTTGTCTCCATCAACAGTCTTGTCTTTAATCTTAATTTTAATTTTGTTCCGATATAAAAAATAGGTAAAAATTGGGGTTATTGCAGCAGTAATCACAAAAGCCGAAACTCCCAGCACAATTACCTTGGCAGTCGAAAGCACCTCAGGAATGGTATAAATATGAGCAATAAACATACAATAGTTTATAAAGTTAAAAAGTTTATAAAATTAGAAGGTTGCGAATCTCTGTCTTTGACGACTTTGAACTTTACAAACTTTACGAACTTTTAGGCTTATTTCCATTGATAAGCCTGGAAAGACCAGGTTAGCATACTTTTCATGTCTTGCCAACGATAGTAATCATCTAAAACAACCCCTACCACTACGATCTCTCCATCATTTGGATCAACGGCTGCACTCATTAAACACTGTCCAGCTTCATAAGTAAAGCCAGTTTTTCCGCCGATACAGTTAGGCATTGTATCCAACAACTTATCAGTATTACTAATCTGATGTTTGATTTTCCCATCGGACGAATATATTTCCTTCTGTCTTATTTTCATAGTATCCCAAATTTCATTATATTTCAAAGAATAAGCCGCAATTCTAGCCATATCATAAGCAGTCGAATAGCAACGACCCGGATTATCTTCATCATCCAAACCAGACGGATTACAAAAATTGGTGTCTTCTAGACCAATTTCTCGTGCTTTTTCGTTCATCATTTCAGCAAACTTTTCTTCGGATCCCGCAATATACCTAGCCAAAGCCACCGCCGCATCATTAGTACTATTCATTACCATAGCTTGAAAAAGATTCCAGGCTGATATTCTCTCTCCGACCTGCAAACGAGTAGAAACGCAATACCCACCCCGAGGACAACCGATCTTAGTCCCATCTTCATAAACAGCCTCTTCGTCAACAACAACAATCTCATTTTTAAGATCCTTAATGTTTTCAACCACCAAAACCGCGGTCATAATTTTGGTCAAAGAAGCAATCGGCCTTCTTTTCTTCGCGTTTTGATAGTGTAAAATAGTATTGGTTTCAGCATCAATCGTTACGGCCGCCTGAGCTTGAGCATAAAACTTACCAAACTCCTCCCTCTTGATCGGAGCATCTGGATTTCTAACTATTAATTTTTCAAAAGCGATGTTGTCGTTATAGGCTTCATCAAAATCGAACCTAGCTCCTTTAACACTAATTGTTTCAGTTTCATCTTTATTAAATTTTTCTATCAAAAAAGCCCGATTGAAAAAACCAATTGAAACCAAAATAAATAACCCCAATATTAAAATCCTAGATCTGCTTATCATTCTAAAATTATTTTTTATTGTTAACAATCTTTTAATTCTTTTGTGAGTTTACCATAATCAGGTAAATCTTCCAACCTCGAAACTCCTAATTTTTTCAAAAGCTTTAGACTCGGTTCATAAATAAAAATTCTGGAATTATCAACTTGTTCCTTTCTATCAATCAAGCCTCGTATGGCTAATTTTCTCAAAATTAAACTGCAGTTGACCCCCCTGACGTGTTCTATGCTAGCTTTTCCAATCGGCCCCTTATAAACAACAATTGACAAAACCTCCAACATAGCCGGAGATAACTGTTCGGTTTTATCATTTTTAAAATATTTTTTTAGAAAAACAGACAGCTCTGGATTAACCACCAACTGGACCTCATCTTTCTTAAAAACCAACCTCAAAGATGAATCATTCTTCTTATAATCATCTTCCACCCTCTTCAATTCCGTCAAACATTTCTTCGAAGTTACCTCAAGATTTTTCGCCAACTTAGAAATAAAAACCGGATCAGCTTCTAAAAAAAGAATAGCCTCAATTTTATTTTTCAATTTTATTTTCACGTTAAAAATTCAAAAATTAAGCTTCCAAATTACAATCTAAAGACTAAAAAGATATTTAATAATATCTTTTTAGGTCTTTATTAGTCAGGCTTTCTAATAATGTCTATTTCCTGAAAACTACCTTCCTGTCGAACTAAAATAATTCCCTGTTTAACTAGCTCGAGAACAGATAAAAAGGAAACGACTACTTCCAAGCGATTCGAATTTTGAAAAACAAGACTGGAAAACTTTAGTTTTTTGCTCTTATCCAAAAGCTTTTCAATATACTTAATCTTCTCTTCAATCTTTACCACTTCCCAAAGTTCTTTCTTTTGATATAAAATTTGATTATCAATATTGAAAACTCCTACCGCTTGTTTAAAGACTCTGGCTAAATCATTTTTATCAAATTGGATAGAAAAGTCTCTGATTGCAAAATTTTTGTTTTCCCGAGAAAGTAATTCTCTTCTATTTTCTAGCTGAATTTTGATTTTTTTTGAAATTTCTTTAAATTTTTGATATTCGATTAGCCTAGCCCTCAGGTCATCGCCTTCAGCTTCTTCTTCTTCAAATTCAAAAGTCGCCAATAAAATTTTTGACTTTAATAAGGCTAATTTGGAGGCCACCCAGAGAAATTCGCTGATATTTTCTAAAATCTTAGTTTGATCTTTGAATTTATTTAAATAATTCAAGTACTGATCAGCCACCTGAGCTAAAGAAAAATTAGATATCTCTAATTTTTCTTTGTTCAATAGATTTAGAAGTACTCCCAATGGATCAACCTCCTCAATTTCAATTTTTTTTTCAATATTTTCCAAATTCAAGTTTTAATTTTAAAACAAAAAGTCAAAAATCCTAGAAACTATCCTAGTGTTTCTTTGATTTCCTCAACAAATTGTTCGGGATTTATTTTATCTTTATCTATCACTTCTTGAATCCCTATTTTCTTTAGTTCATTAATATTTTTTTCCAAATCAGACTCACTGCTCAAGACAATAAATTTGGTTCTAGATTTTGGAAACTTGGTTTTAAATTCAGTAATTATTCTTTTAGCTTCCATATCTGGCAAAACAACGTCAACCAAAACTAAACTAAAATTATGCCTAGTTAGTAAATCATAGCCCTCTTTCCCGTTTAGAGTTTTTTCAACTTTGTAACCAGCTTCTTCCAATTTATTCCCAAAAACTTCCAGAAAAACTTCTTCATCTTCAATTATCAAGATTCTTTTTTGATCTTTGGAGAAAAATTTTTCTTTTTTAGAGCTAAGATCAACCACTTTTTTAGGACTAGCTTTCCGCTCGTCTTCTTTCAAAAGCTTTTCCACTTCCACAATTAACTGCTGAGGAGTGTGCTCCGCCTTGGAAATAAAACCATCTGCCCCCAATCCTTCCAGTTTCTTTTTATTATCCTCTTGGGACAAATTAGAAAAAGGAATAATTTTAGTGCTGTTTAGGCTGGGATCTTGCCGAAGTTTTTTCAAGACATCAAAGCCGTCCATTTCCGGCAATACCAAGTCTAACAAAATTAGATCAGGTTTTTCTTGTTTGGCTTTCTCCTTGGCTTCGACGCCACTCGAAGCTTGAATGACTTCAAATTTACCGCTTTTTTCAAACTTTTTTTGATATATTTCAGACAACATCGGATCATCCTCCACTATGAGAACTTTTTTCATGTTTTATTTTTATTTCTTATTATTTAAAAAAATATTTAGAAAAACAAAGACTCAGCAGTCTATTTCTCTGATTGATGTATTTTTGATAAAAATTGATTAGCAACAGCCCTGAAAAAGGAAGGTTTTGTGCTCCAATCTTTTTCCGTGGAATTAACAAGCCACCTAGTTAATTCTTCCTGAGAATACCCACTGACTATTTCTGATTTTTCATTTAATACAGACTGAGAAATTGGGAGTCGATTAATTTTATCAATTATCCCAAGCACTTCTTTGGGGTCACTAGACAAAAAACAACTATCCGTATCTTCGCGTTGTTTCGGAAGCTTTTTTTCATCGCGATCTATTCTTCTGTTTCCAAAATCAGCCTTGATTAATTCTCCCATATTTTTTGTATTATATGGCTTAAATAAATCTTCTATATTTTTATTCTAACAAATAAACCGCTCTTAAACAACTAATAATACACTCCCTAATGAAAAACCTAAACTTCAATCATTTGATATTGAGGCTTGATTTGACATTCGAAGTAATTTGGATTTTGGATTTATTACAATCCTTCTTTCTGAAGTTTTTGTACAATCTTTTTTTGGCTCCGAGAAACTTTTTTAGGAGTTTTAATTTTTATTTCAACCAAATGATTTCCTTGTCCAAATCCACCAAATTTTTTAATCCCCTTGCCTTTAATCCGTAAAAAATCCCCGGCTTCAATTCCAGCTGGAATTTTAAGCTTTACTTTACCTTCGACTGTTTCAACTTCTAGTTTATCCCCCAAAATAGCTTGAGAAAAAGTAATATATACTCTTGAAACTACATCGAATCCTTTTCTTTTAAAATCTCGATGGGGTTTAATTCGAATTCGAACATAAAGATCTCCTGCTGGCCCTCCTAGCATCGAAGCCTCTCCAGCGCCACTAACTTTGAGGGTCTGCTCTTCGTCAATCCCCGCCGGAATATTAATATTAACTTCCTGATAATCTTTAACAACTCCAGCACCCCCACAGTTTCCACATTTTTCCTTAGCTATTTGTCCTTTCCCCTGACATTGATCGCAAACTTCGACTTGAGCAAAGGTTCCCAAGAAAGTTTGACGAGCTTTTTTAATTTGGCCAGAACCACCGCATTTAAAGCATTGTTCAGTTTTTTTGTCTTTTGCACCAGTTCCATCACAAGTTTTACAAGCAACTTTTTTGTAAATTTTAACCTTTTTACTAGCTCCCTTGGCCATCTCTTCAAAACTGATTTGAACATCCGCCACTACGTCTGAACCAGTAGTTTGCTTACTAGTCGCTTGACCGCCACCAAAAAAATCAGAAAAAATATCTTCAAAGCCACTGCCTTGAAAATTAAAATCTTGAAAACTACCCGCTCCCTGAGTGCCTCCAAAACCACCAAAACCGGAGGCTCCGCCTTGTCCGTAATTAGATCCAAACTGATCATACTGTTTTCTTTTTTGATCATCCGACAGGGTTTGGTAAGCCTCGTTAATTTCTTTAAACTTAGCTTCATCTCCGCCCTTTTTATCGGGATGATACTTATGGGCTAATTTTCGGTAAGCTTTTTTAATTTCGCCTTGAGAAACCTTTTTGTCGACTCCCAAGACTTTATAATAATCTTTACTCATTTCTTAGTATTAATATTGGTTATTTCAGACTAAAACAAAAGTATTCTACAATATAAAATACTTTTTTTCAAGACCACGAATGAGTATGCAGTATTTAATATTTAGTATATAGTATTCCTTGCTCTAAAATTATCTGCCAACAAATAGCCCCAGCAAAGAGCTCTCGAAGAATTTTTATTCAAAAAAAGACCCCTCCAGGTTCTTTTTTCTAAATACTAGATACTACATACTAAATACTTTCAGGCTTTCCCCCTCATAATCTCCCCTTCTTCTCTCTTTTCTTCCAATACCGCCTTCTTCTGAAGCTGCATAATAATATTTCTGGTATTAACCGGATTTGAAATTTGTTTAAAAACAAAACGCTGTTTGCTCCCGGCAGTTTGAATAAAGACATCCCCATAACTAAATAAAGTCGGAATCACTCCTTGAACTTCGGAAGTTACATCTTGAATTTTATTGTGTTTTAGCTCACTGACATGTCGACTAAATAAAGCCTTTTGTTCAATATTGACTATTCTAGTATTGGTCACAATCCAAACATCTAAGTAGAAATTGACCCAAGTGATAAACAAAGGTAACCAGAAAAAAATTGCTATAAAAGATTCAACTAGATAAAACCAGTTCATATCAAAATTCAATCCTACAAAACTGAGGATTCTTACTCCGAAAACATGAAAGGCTATTAAGGCTATTAAGGCTAAAAAAAACGGCAAAAAACGAAAAACGAAAACCAGCCAATGCCGTCTCAAAAGTAAGATCACATTTTCATCCGGCTTTTTGCCTTTGAAACTTATATTATCATATCGATGTTGATAGTCTTCTTGACCTTCTAATAACACAAAAGATTTTTAACTATTAAAGAGACTGTTTCTAAACCCCAATTTTTGTCTAAATTTATAAATTTTAGCTATAACTTGTTTCGTAAAGTTCACAAATAAACCATGCTTACTAACTTTTATTAACTGCATTTCGCTCAAAATTTATAAATTTAGTTCAAAAAGCGGGCTTGGGAGCAGTCCCTTAAAAAATGGTGCTCCAATTAATTTTTGAAGCAATCGCTAGATTAATTAAAATTAAAAGAATCATCGTAACCGAGAATAAACCCATCGTTAAAATAGCTAAGGCTTTATTCAGATAATAAGTCCAAATATGATAAACAATCATTCCAGCAACTATCATCGCTAGAACAATCAGAATCCAATAAAATATTAGGAAAATATTAATCATCTGTAAAAATTAAATTTATTTATTTTTGTTGCAAAAGTTTACTATCTTTATTTTAATTTATTTCAGAACTCTTTTCAAGCAAAGTTACTCATCCTTGGTTTCCTTGGGCGTAACCCAAAAAGACCCAAAATACTTCCCAAACATCAACCTAGTTTGAGCATCAACAGCCGGAGAGGCTCCTAAAATCGGGGCAATAAACGGAGCAATAACCCATTGAAAAAACATCGCCAAATATTTCTTTCTGGAATATTTCTTAGGCCGAGCCGGCATAATCAAGAAACTTAAAAACATTGAGATCACCAAACCGACCAAAGCTAAGGTCATTAAAAATCTGGTAATATAGGGCAAATTGTGAGCTAAAACTGATTCATTGAAAGCATCCCCTCCAAAAATCAGAGGTAACCACCCCAAGAGAGCCAAAATAAATGGCGAAGTGGCCCAACTATGATGACCCTCTAGCATCGTCCAAAGATACTTGATTTTCTTTAAAAAAGGAATTTTCTTATTATTCTTGAAAGCTCGTGCCAACATTGCTAAATTCTCGATTCCATAAGCCCACCTTCTTTTTTGCCTATACTGATTGGCAATAGTTTTCATATAGCTACTACTCAAAACCGCGTCCAAAGAAACCGGAAGATAAATCGGCCGTACTCTATAATTGCCTGAAAAATAGTCATAAGCCTTCCAATAAATCACGGAGTCTTCAGAAATAACATTAACCGGCCAATAATCAACATCGACAATGGTTTTGAAAGGCTCGCTGTGAGAAGAAAACGTTACCATATGTTCTGGCCGCATTGATTCCACCATATGCCAAAAAGAAGAACCCGTAACAATGATTCTAACTGGCGCAATAGTATCCCATAAATTATTGTGATACATCGGCAAAGGTTGATAGGCTTGTTGAAGTCGATTGGGACTAACGATATATTCATAAGTTAACGCCGCCAAAAATTGAGGATGAACTTGAGTATCACAATCAAAATTAGACAAAACTACATTCTCGAGTGGAATGTTTTTTCTTTCTAAATATTTTTTAAGTTTTTTGGCCGCGTAAGTAGTATTGGAAGCCTTGCATTTCATCTCGCCTGCTTTAACCTTATGGACGGTAACAATAAAATCAAAAAACTTATTGCCAAATTTATCTTTCAAAATTTTAACTTTTCGATCTCGACTTTCCTGATTTTCTCGCTCTTCTAACGCTAGCAAAATTATGATTTTATCGTTTGGATAAATAGATTCCTCAATAGACTTAACAGCCGGTTCAACGATCCGAGCTGACTCTCCAACAGTCGGAAGCATTATCACATGATAAACACTTTTCCAGTTCAAAAACTTTTTCCTATTTCTATAATCTATTCTCAGTCGTTTTAAAAACTCTTCTCTCTCCTGAATATTTCTTTTGATTTCTTTTCTTTTGCTCCTCTTAAAAAAATGCTCTCCTAATTCAATTTTCAAGTCAGCTAATTCTTTTTTAATTTCTTGCCGAAGTTTATCTCCCCTACCAACATTTTGAATTCGATAAAGCCAATCAACTTTATTCCAACGTTTCATTTTCTTATAAGCCAAAATGGAGTAAGTAGCGATATAGACAGTTCGATGCAACCAATAGATATCATACAAGATTATGAACAAAGCCACCCAAATCGGAAGAAAAAATGAGAAAAAAAACATTCCAAGTAAAGTAGTCCAAGTCAAAAATCCTGGCAATATTTCAAAAAATCTTTGCCATCGCCGTTCTTTAGGATCTTTTGTCCTAGGATCTGGATAAGTCCAGTTTTTTCTTCCTCCATTCTTGCTAAACATAAATATTCATAAGTTAATAAAAACATATTAAACACACAAGCCTTAAAACTTACCTGTTTACTGGAATAATTGCAATAGAATAAACTATGAGTGAAATACTAGACGAGTAGCAAAAAAGTGCGCCGGATTGACCAGTCTCACCATTATCTATTTACCAAAACAATTGCAACAGAATAAATGAGCACAACTATTTGAAAAATCATTCCCGCCAAAAAAATAAAATACCCCCCCAATACCGCCGTTGATATTTTCTTAAAATCAATTTTTTGAGAATCATCTTCACTGAAGTTCTTCCAGTTAGAAAAAATCAAAAAGACCCCCAAAGAATAGTTAACTACCATTATCAACAGGCCACTCAGAGGCACAAAAAAAATATCTACCAGTCTCCGCTCTTCTGAATTAATCGCGATTTTGTCAATTCCAAAAAAAGAATTGTAATGTAAAATTAAAGCCGTTTTATCGAAATCAAGTCCCAGCCAAAAAACAACCCAGGCCGTTAAATTTAATAAAAGACCACCCAGCGAAATGGCCATCAAGTATTTATTTTGATAAAAACGTTGAAAACATATTTTGTATTTTTTCATATTTTTTTAAGGACGACTTCCCTATCTTTTCCGACTTCTTTTAATTTCCTTAATAATTCCATCAACTTCGTTCATTATGATTTCATGCGGTTGCTCTAGAATCTCTAAAATAAATTTATCAAACATCTTGATTCGATAACGAAATTCCTCTAAATTCATTAGAGAATAATTTATTTCCTGACCCATTTCAGCCTCTAAATCTTCAATTAAATGTTTAAACTTAGCTCGAGAAAGACTATCAACTACCAACAATAAATCAGTTTTGGATTTTTTGTTGTTAATAAATATTCCCGAAACTAAACCAAGCTTAACGTCTCCTAAATTTTTAACTCGATTAAGCTGTTCACACTGAGGATAGATATTGGATTTAACCACCAACCATTTCAATTCATCGTAAAAAGAATACTTGGTATTAACAAAATAGGCCTTTTGCCCTCTGATAGTTCGAGGATAAATAAATTTAGCATTAACCAATTGACTAAGAATTTTTTTAGCTTCTTCTTTGGTGTTTTTTGTCCCTAATTTATTTCTCCCTAAAATCTCATTGATATTCAAAGCAACTTTTTCATTCAACATAAAAAACTTAATCAATCTCCACCTGATTCTAGACCCAAACAAGAAATCTAATTCGCTTTTCATATTTTTAGAAAGTTATTCATCAAATTAGGAGTTGTGAGTTTGAGTGCAGTTTTGACCCGCCTCCGTTAAAACTTCGGCGAGGCAGGCAAAGAAATTTACCAAACGCACAATTCCTAGAGATGTAAATATTTTATATGTCTTATTGAGACTCTACGAGTTTTTAAATTAAAAATCACTCCAATGAAATCAACCCTCCATTCTATTTCCATTAATTTCCGCTCCGCTAAAAAATACTGGGCTATTTTAAATATTTTTTCTAGCTTTGACTTATTAACACTGGCTTCCGGAACAACATCCCAACCCTTAGTTGATCTAGTCTTTACTTCAAAAAACACAGTCTTTCCCTCGGGGTCCTCAGCAATTAAATCTATCTCTCCTAAACGATAACCTTTACGATTATAATAATTTTTTTCAATGATTTTATAACCATTCGCTACTAAATAGTTAGCCGCCAAAAGCTCCCCTTTTCCTCCAAGACCTTGCAAATTAAAATTTTAAAAGTAAAAAATATCTCACCCCTTTAAAAGATATTACTACATTAAGACAAAACGTTCAAGAATGATTTGCCAAATAAATACTGAGCACCGCTAGAACTTTTTTGTTTGAGTAAAGTTTCCACCTCGGCTTCGCCTTTGGCGAGACGGGCGAGGAGAATCTGAGCAATGAGTGAGGCGCACTAATTCAGTGCGGTGAGCGAAAAGCGGAAGATTCGACCCGCCTCCGTTAAAACTTCGGCGAGGCAGGCAAAGAAATTTGCCAAACAAAAAAGTTCTAGTTTTTTTCAAAAGCCAAGGCGGTGTTCAGTATCGATTGCTCCTGCCACCAAGGACCTACTAACTGCATTCCAATTGGCAATTTTTTACTACCCTCTTCCACAAATCCAGCCTTGATTGAAATAGCTGGAAGCATCGCCACATTAACTGGCACAGTAAAGATGTCAACTAAATACAAATCTAGCGGATTGCTATTTTTTTCTCCAATCTTAAAAGCTGGACCAGTCATAGTGGGAGTTAAAATCAAATCCACTTCTTCAAAAACTTTTCTAAAATTCTGTTTGATTAAATCTCGAACCTGCTGAGCTTTCTTGTAATAAGCATCTTTATAACCAGCTGACAAAGCATAAGTTCCCAAAATAATTCTCCGCTTAACTTCCGCTCCTAGACCTTTTTCTCGAGAATTTAAATAGGTATCTAAAATATTTTTAGATTCGCTCGTAGTTCCATATTTTACACCATCAAATCGAGCCATATTAGAACTAACCTCAGAAGAAACCATCAAGTAATAAACCGCTAAAGAATGTTTTATTCCTGGAACTTCAATGTCTACAACCTCAGCTCCATTTTTCTTGGCCCATTTAATTTTTTCTTCAATTATTTTTTTTACTTTTTCGTCAACATCATCTCCCAAAAATTCTCTTAACACTCCAATTTTTTTGCCCTCGATTTCTGGTTTCAAGTTATTCAAAAAATTAGTGTTGTGAGCAACAGTCGTATTATCCCTAGGATCTTTTTGACAAATCGCATCTAAAACAATAGCAGCGTCTTCAACGCTTTTAGTAAACGGACCAATTTGATCATAGCTAGAAGCCATTGCGATTAAACCGCTTCGAGAAACTCTTCCATAAGTTGGTTTAATTCCCACTATTCCACAAAAACTAGCCGGACATCGAATTGATCCACCGGTATCAGAGCCCAAAGACCAAACTGCTTGATCATCCGCCACTGCTACAGCTGAGCCACCCGAAGATCCGCCAGCTACTCGATCGGTATCAATCGGATTTTTAACAACTCCGAAAGCTGAGTTCTCGGTGGAGGTTCCCATAGCAAATTCATCTAAGTTGGTTTTTCCTAATAAAACCGCCCCCGCTTTTTTTAATTGACCAACTACAAAATTATCATAAGGCGCTTTATATTTTTCTAAAATTTTAGAACCAGCTGTGGTAATTCCGTCTTTAATGCAAAAATTGTCTTTAACGGCATAGGGGATTCCTTCCAACAAGCCAATTTCTTTTTTATCAGCAATTTTTTTATCAACCTTCCTGGCTTTAGCTAAAGCTCCTTTTTCATCCACGCTCAAAAAACTGTTGAGCTCCGAGTTTCGCTCTTTGATTCTCTTTAAATATTGCTTAGTTAACTCTTCCGAAGTAATTTCCTTGCTAACTAATTTCTGGTGTAGTTCTTTTATCATTTGTTTATAACAGTTTTTACCTTTAAATAATCGTCTTTGCTTTTTGGAAAATTTCCCTTGATACCCTCAACCAAGCCCTCCTGCTTTTTCAAGACCTCATCAACTCGTAATTGATTATTACTTAATTGATAATGATCAAATTTCTCTACATCATCAAATTGAGCCTCTTGAATATCATCAAAAAAATCAAGGATGCCACTGAGTTCCTCGGTTAATTTCTGTTCTTCTTTTTTACTAAGATTTATCCGGGCCAATTCCGCTGTTTTTTGAACTTCTTTGAGAGTGATTTTCTTGCTCATCTATTTTAATAAATTAATTAGGTCTTTTTCGGAAAGAATCTTGATTTTTAATTCTAACGCTTTTTCATATTTACTACCAGGCTTTTCTCCTGCCACCACAAAATCAGTATTCTTGCTAACTGAAGAAGAAATTTTTCCACCTTCTTCTTTAATTAAAGCCTTGGCGTCCTCTCTTGTCAACTCTGCCATTGATCCCGTCAAAACAAAAATTTTTCCGTCTAATTTTTTTCTCTCTATTGATGCCTTTGATTGAAGTGGTTTCATCTCGACTCCTCGATCATCTAACTTTTTCAAAATTGATCGGTTTTCTTCTTTCTTAAACCAACGCACCACACTCTGGGCAATCCTTTCCCCAAAACCATTTATTTCAAATAAATCCTCCGCTGAAATTTGACTAAAAAAAGTAATTAAATCACCCGGTCTACTAATTTTCAACCCCATTGTTTGGTATTTTTTACCTAACGCAGACTGACCATTCTCCAACTCTTTTTTAAGCAAAGCCCCTCCTTCCTCTCCAAAATGACGAATCCCTAATCCAAAAAGTAATTTCTCAAAAATAGTTTGCTTGCTTTTATCAATGGCCTCGATTAAATTCTCCGCCGATTTCTGAGCAAAACGCTCTAAGGGTTCTAAGTCTCCCAAAGTTAAGCTGTAAATATCAGCCACCGAGGAAATCAAACCTTCATTCATCAACTGCTCTACAATCCGTTTCCCTAATCCATCGATATTCATTCCTTTTTTAGAAACAAAATGAATAACCTTTTCTCTTTCCACCGCAAAGCAATTCTGATTGACGCAAAAATGAGCCGAACTA
>DAOWHU010000103.1 GCA_030641245.1 bacterium | reverse complement strand
TTTATTAATTGAGACCTCTTCTAAACAACAGCGCTAAAAAAGATCTCTTATATATTTTAAACTATTTTACCACCTAAATCAACCGAAAAATCAGCTTTCACTGAAGAATCATCTTGGACGCTCTTAATTTTATTTAGAAACATAAACCGTCTGAGATGGAAATGCAAATTCGATTTTCTTCTTTTCAAATTCTTCGTAAATAGCCAAATTAACCCGCTCCTGAATATCCAGAGATAGATCGAGATCAGAACTATTAATATGATAAACAATTTTGAAAATCAAAGCCGAATCCCCAAATTCAATGAAATTAACTCTTTTAAAAACAGCATCTTTTTCAACTTTAACTATTTTTTCAATTATATCGGGAATCTCTTTTAATTTTTTACTTCCGGTATCATAAGTAACGCCCAAATTGAAAGTAACTCGCCGTTTCTCCATTCGACTAAAATTATGAATTCTAGCTGCCGCCAAATCAGTATTGGCCACCACCAATTCGTCACCATTAAAAGTTTTAATTCGACTGGTTTTCATCCCAACTTTCTGAACCACTCCTGCTTCAGTCTCAACTTCAACATGATCGCCCACTTTAAAAGGTTGATCCAGGAAAATAGCAAAAGAAGCAAATAAATCTCCTAGAATTCCCTGCAAAGCAAAAGCAATGGCTATACCTCCAACTCCTAAACCAGCCACCAAGGAAGTCACGTTTATTCCTAAATTAGAGAGGATCATTAAAAATCCAATCACCCACAAAGCTATTTTAAAAATTTGGCTTAATAATTTAATAACCGCTTTTTTGTTTTTAGCATCATCCTTATTCTCAACATTGGTAAGCAATTTCTTTTCCAAAATATAATCGATGATTCTTTGAAGCGTCAAAACCACTTGAAAAATTAAAACTACCACGAAAATTCCAAAAATAATTTTGTGAATTAAATCCATAAAATTTAACGGATGAACAGCAACATAAAAAGCCATCAAAAGATAAAAGGGCGGCTTAAGGCCGTTAACAATCTCAATAGCAAAGTCATCAATATCGCTTTTAGTTTTTTTCGACAAACGTTTTAAGCGTGCAATGATTATAATTTTGAAAAGTTTAAAAAATACTATTAACCCGATAAACCATAGCAAAGACTTAGCGTAATCCCAACCAGTATTACTAAACAACTGAAATTCTTTTAAATAATTTATAATCTCCATATTAGAAAACTTTATTAATTAATGTTAACTAAAAATTTTGAACAACCACCCAAATAAACTAAATTTATTATATTTTTCCACAATCAAGTCATTGACCTCTTTCACAAAAATCATAATATCGTCCATTTCATCTTGGGCTATTTTATGGTTTTTATCTTCTATTAACTTTCGATCCAAATCATCGAAATCACTTAGATGCGCCCCGAATCCACTGGCCACCTCTTTTATATTATTAATAGCTTTATAATTAGGACCGACGAAAAACGTCACTAAACCACCTCTTCCTTCAATTTTTTCCTTCTCTTCCGCCACTGCCTCCTTCAATTCTTTTTTAGAGACTACTAATTTGTTTAAACTTTGCTCATTCTCCTGAACAGTTTTTTGACGATTTTGTTCCATGATTTGTTCCTGAACTTCTTTTTCTTCTTGATTCTCTTCAATTTCTTTTTGCCTTTTTTCTTCTTGTTCTTTTTTCTGTTCTTCTGTCACTTCTGGAGCAGCCTGAACCAATGCACAATATTTATTCATATCTCCGTCGTCATTACCACTAAAATTATTGCCAGTAACGATTATAGATTTACTCCAGTAATCAGCATCTGGATCTCCGCCCTGGGGTCGATTACAATCCAAGCCATATTTATCATTACCTGAAATTGTATTTCCAGTGATGGCAATTTCTCCTTTTTCATCAAACTCTTCATAATATTGAGCCGCTATTCCGCTAGAACCATTGTTTTTTACAGTGTTATTTTTTATTTGAAGACCAGAGTCAGAGACTATGAATTCTATCCCGCTTTCACCATTGTCGTAAATATTATTTCCGCTAACCACCCCGTCTACGTTGGATCTTAAATCTATCCCCTCCTCTTCATTACTATAAATATTGCATCCAGAAATAATTATGTCCCTTCCTTTTTGAGCATAAATACCTTTCGTCCCGGCCCTCTTGATAGTCGAATTTTTTATTACAATCTCACCATTTCCGGCATAAGCATTAACAGCTACCCCAGAGGCCTCTTTTATCACTAGGTTATCAAAAATGATATCAGCTCCGCTTTTGACGATAACATTTCCATCGATAGTGAAATTTTGAGCCTCAACATTTTTCTTGATTTCGATTTGACCGTCAATAATCACCTCTTTCAAATCATCTCCAAACAGAGAAACTTCTTTGTCTATAACAATGTTCTCGTCATATTCCCCCTTATCAATATAAATCTCATCCTCCTCATCAGCCTTGGTAATAGCTTCGAAAATTGTCGAATAAGGATTATCTTCACTACCATCCTCGCTACCACTGGCATCCGCATCAACATAAATATCATAATCCTTGGCTAGGGCTTGACCAAAAACTAAAAAGCTCATTACAAAAATTGGGAATAGCCAAATAAAAAAATTATAAAAAATTTTCATATTATTTAAAATTTTAGTTAATACGTCAAAAATCTACTGTTCAAAAACTAAGTTGTTAACCAACTATTTTCTAATTCTTTGCAAAATCGCCAATAAAAAACTCTTGACCAGCATCATTAAAAAGGAAAGGGGTAGAACTAAAAAACATAAGACCCACCAACTCAAACTAAATCGTCCTTTAATATGATGTTTCAAAAAGTATCTTTTTAATCCTCGATGATACTCCCAGAGTCGCTTACCTTCAAAAAGTTTTCGAGTACTTTCTCCGTGATGATGAAAAAATTTGGCTTCAGTCAACAAATAATGCGAATAGCCTTCCTTGTGAATTCGATAACTCAAATCCATATCATTAAAGTAAATCCAAAAATCTCTTTGAGCATCAAAACCTTTAACTTTATCCAGAATCTTTTTTCTGATCATCAAAACAGAAGCCATTGGTTGATCGACTGTCTGACTTTTGAAATGATCGTAACAACTCTTTCGATACCAGCCTAGAGTTAAATAATCAATAAAAATATTTTTCCAATTATAGAAAGGTCGACAAGAAAGTTGGATGTTACCGTTCGGATAAAGTAATTGAGGCGCTACTAAACCATACTTCTCATTCTCGTCCAGAAAATCAATCATCTTTTGGATAGCCTTTCCTTTTTGTTCTATATCTTGATTCAAAAACAGTACATATTTTCCGATAGCTTTGGGGATTCCAATATTATTTCCCTTGGCAAAACCATGATTTTTCCGGTTTTCTATCAATTTGATCCTTTTGTATTTTTTAACAATTTCCTTAGTCTCATCCTTAGAATCATTATCAACCACAATTAATTCCCAAGAATTATCCTTGGGCCAATGCTTAAAAATTGAATCCAAATTTTTTTTAATAACCTGAGCACCATTCCAGGTTAAAATTAAAATTGATAATTTTGGTCTTTGATTCGTCATATTTCTTATCAAAAATTTATATCCACGATTTTTCTTGAATGACTTTTTCCACCAACAATTTTCACCTCTGATTTTGAAACTTCGAAGTAATTGGCCAAAACTTCAATAACTTCTTGATTAGCCTTTCCTTTTTCGGGGACTGAATTAACCCAGACCTTGTACTCGCCTTCCGAAATTTTTTCTGTTTTCTGTTGACTACTTCGAGTAATAACCTTTAAATAAATTCTCACCTTAAATTCTTACATCGACCCTTCCTCCTATTTCAAGACGCATCAACTCACGTTCAATGTTTCTCATTTCAACTGAATTAATTCCATCTTTTCTTAATTGAACATTTAACTCGGCTACTAAGTCGTTTAAATCACTCCGATTTTTAGAGTCGAAATCTTCTTTAACAAAAAAAGTATAGGTATTCCCACTCTTTAGACTTTTTTCGACTGTTCTGCTAGAACTTCCGGCTTTTAACTCTACGTATATACTGTTCATAAATTTTATTTATATTATTACTTAATTTTTATTATTTAATTTCTACTTTTTTAAAATATTTTTCTATTCTTTCCTTGATTTTTTCTAAATCCAGTTCTTTTTCATCTTTTATTTTCTCGCCAAACTCTTCATCCAACACCTTGCCCTCATTTCTAAATTTTTGCAAAGCATAACTATCTGATCCCTTTAACCACATCCCAATTTTATCAAAATCCTCCTCAATATGCAAACTAGGAACGACAGTAGTTCGAAACTCATAATCCTGGCCTGAATTCCGAATTAAGTCAACGCTTAGCTTTATTCTCTCTAGATCAGTTTCTGCTCCATTGGTTTGATTATATTTATCTAAGCAATTTTTGATATCCATCGCTACAAAATCCACTAAATTCTCATCGAAAGCTTTTTTCAAAATATCTGGCCGAGTTCCATTAGAATCTAACTTTACCAAAAAACCCAGTTCTTTAATTTTCCGCATAAATTCCAAAATGTCTTTTTGAATCGTTGGCTCTCCACCTGTTATACAAACTCCGTCTAGCTTACCTTGACGTTTCTTCAAAAAATTAAAAAATTCCTTTTCCGCGACTGAACCAACTGCCCCATTAAAATTCGGTAAAACCAATTCTGGATTATGGCAAAAAGGACACCGAAAATTGCAACCTATTGTAAAAACAGTTGCTGCAATTTTACCCGGATAATCGATTAAAGTTAATTTTTGCAAACCGCCTAGCAACATTTTTATT
>DAOWHU010000106.1 GCA_030641245.1 bacterium | reverse complement strand
GTTGGATATTGAATATTGAGTATTGAGTATTTCAAGCACTCATTTTCCTCGCTAGATCTATAATTCTGCTTGAGTATCCCCATTCATTATCATACCAACCAACAACTTTCACCAGATTCCCCCCGACCACTTTGATTAAATCAGTCTGAACAATAGCAGAATAACTACTACCTAAAATATCACTAGAAACTAACGGCTCCTGAGTAGTTCTAACTATACCTTTCATTGAATCTTTTTCGGCTTCTTGAAAAGCTTGAATTACTTCTTTTTCAGTAACCTCTTTTTTCAACACTACCACTACATCACTAATTGATCCAGACACGGTGGGCACTCGATAAGCCATTCCGTCAAAAATACCCTTTAGTTGAGGAAGCGCTAAAGCTGATGCTAAGGCTGCCCCAGTTGAAGTTGGGACTACGTTGCAAGCCGCCGCTCGCCCTCTTCGTACATCTTTTTTAGCTGGTCCATCAATCAAGGCTTGAGTGGAAGTATAACTATGAATAGTAGACATCAAAGATTTCTCTACTCCAAATTTTTCTTCCAAAACTTTCATCATTGGAGCCACACAATTAGTGGTACAAGAAGCGTTGGAAATTATATCATCTTTAACAGTTAGTTGATCATCATTAACTCCCAGAACAATTGTTTTGACACTCTCATCTTTAGTGGGAGAGGAAATAAGAACTTTTTTGGCTCCAGCCTTTAAATGACCTTCTGCTCCAACTCGATCTCTGAAAACTCCAGTTGACTCAACCACTAGGTCAACTCCCAACTCTCCCCAAGGCAATTTAGTCGGATCTTTTTCTGAAAAAGCTTTTAATTGCTTACCACTAATTAGTAAATCACCCTCTTTAATTTCCACTTGATGTTTATAAACGCCATAAACAGTGTCGTACTTTAATAAGTAAACTAGATTTTCTAATTCGGCTAAATCATTAATAGCCGCAACTTCTATTTCCGGATCGTTAATGGCTATTTTAAAAACTGCCCGGCCAATTCGACCAAAACCATTAATCGCAATTTTCATATTTTTGTTTTTTATTTAATTATAATTTTAAGTGCAATATTCAAAATACTTGAATTTAATAATTTGAATGTAGTTCAAGACACATTGAGTTTATAGGTTTGAGCACAATTCGAGGAAGATTTGAATACCGAGCAAAATGTACTAAATAGTACATTGAGCGAATAGTGAAAAATCTAACAAAAAAGTGCGCCAAAGTTGTAGGCTCCGACTATTCTAAACGTCTAGGTTTTGAACGCTCTTGGCGTGAGCTTGTATAAACTTCTTTCTCGGCGCCACCTCACTCCCCATCAAAACATCAAACAACTCATCAGCCTTCTGGGCATCCTCAATCGTAATTTGATTCATAGTCCGATTTTCTGGGTTCATAGTAGTTTCCCAAAGCAGACTAGGATTCATTTCTCCCAGACCCTTGTAACGCTGAATGGAAACTCCAGTGGCTTTTTTGAATTCTAAACTTTCGTCGTTAAGACCTTTCAATCCAGAATTTTCGCCAGTCATTTTTTTCAAAATAGCCTCCTTCTGTTCTTCGTCATAGGCATAGTGAAGTTGCTTCCCTTTCTTGATAGCGTAAAGAGGCGGTTGAGCAGCATAGACATAACCATTTTCAATTAAGCCTTCGAAATGTCGATAAAATAAAGTTAACAGCAGCGTTCGAATATGTGAACCGTCTACGTCAGCATCGGTCATAATTACAATCCGATGATAACGTAACTTCTCCAAATTCATCTCTGAACCAATTCCGGCTCCTAAAGCAATTACAATATTCTTAATTTCTTGAGAAGAAAGCATTCTGTCTAATCGAGCTCGCTCTACATTTAAAATCTTACCCCGTAACGGCAAAATAGCCTGAAATTGACGATCTCTGCCCTGTTTAGCACTTCCCCCTGCTGAATCTCCCTCCACGATGAACAGCTCACTCTTACTAGCGTCTCGACTAGAGCAATCGGCTAACTTACCAGGCAAAGTCATTCCTTCCATAGCACCCTTTCGAACTACCGCTTCTTTAGCCGCTTTAGCCGCCAAACGAGCCTTGGAAGACAATAGGCACCGATTAATAATAGCCTTAGCATCTTGCGGATTATCATCGAAATAATCAGCAAAAGCTTCGGTTAAAACCGAATTAACGGCCGTTCGTGCTTCAGAATTTCCTAACTTAGTCTTGGTTTGCCCCTCAAACTGAGGTTCACCCAGTTTGACTGAAATAATAGCAGTGAGTCCCTCTTTAACATCATCAGCCGTAAAATTAGCATCCTTTTCTTTCAGGAAATTATTTTTATTAGCGTAATCGTTGATACTCCGAGTCAAAGCCGTTCTAAACCCGGTTTCATGCATTCCCCCTTCGGTTGTATTGATATTATTAGCAAATGAAATAATCTTGTCTTTCATCGACATATGATACTGCAATGAAACCTCTACTAACATGTCATTAGCCTGTTTCTCAACGTAAAAAATATTTTCATTAATTAGTTCTTTTCCCTTGTTTAAATGTTTAACATAGGATTTTATCCCACCGTCAAAACAGAACCCAATTTTTTTGTGCATTTCCTCTCTCTTGTTTCTTTTGTCGATTAATTTAAGATGAACCCCTTTGGTTAAATAGGCTTGTTTTCTTAAATAATCAGCGATTTTGTCCCAATTCCATTCAATTTCTGGAAAAATTTCCGGATCAGGTTCAAAAGTAATAGTAGTTCCATGCCGATCAGTATTCCCAACTTTTTTCACTGGAGCTTTTACCTCTCCTCGAGAATATTCTTGAGCCCAAATGTTACCCTTTTGGTAAACTTCGGCTTTAGTCCAAATGCTTAAAGCGTTAACTACCGAAACACCCACTCCATGAAGGCCTCCGGAAACTTTGTAACCTTCTCCACCAAACTTACCTCCAGCGTGCAAACGAGTCAAAACTGTTTCTAGAGTGGAAACTTTAGTCTGATGATGTTTCTCCACTGGAATCCCTCGGCCTTCATCAATCACTGAAATTTGATTTCCCGGTAAAATCTGAACCTCAATATATTCGCCATTACCCGTCATAGCTTCATCAATAGAATTGGCTACTACCTCCCAAACTAAATGATGTAATCCCTCCTTGGAAGTTCCTCCAATATACATTCCAGGTCTTTTTCTCACCGGCTCTAATCCTTCTAATACTTGAATCGATTTCGCGGTATAACCCTGTTCTTTTTTCTTCGCCATAGTCTTTTCTTTTATTATTATTTCTTTACAAATATGCTTTCAAAAATAGTAATTTCCGTAGAAACCATTATTTAGACTTATCCTTTCTTTTAGGCTCCTTTTGTTGAGTACAGTTCAAGGCAAAATTGAGCATTGAGCGAAACGTACTTAATGGTACGGCGAACGAAAAGTGCAAATTTCAACGAAGAAATGTGCCAATGAAATAAGCCTACTTGGCCAGGAAGTATAACTCAGCCATTATAATAGCCCCAACAGCCAACAAACCATCCCACCAAACCAAAATCTGAAAACTCTGCATTATCAACAAAATCAAAACCGTCAAAGCCAATAGAAAACCCTGCCGAATAGAAACTCCCGCAAAAATATTCAACTCCTGCCTTCTAAGATTTTTACTTTTTAGAGTTCTTATCCAAAATAGAAGCAAAGAAAATCCTGCGAATAAAGCAAAAAATAAACTAGTCTCGAAAATCATAATATTAATAGATACCGATTGCCGAAAAGAATTGGGATCAGAATAAGGAGAAAGGTAGATCAAGGTTAGCAACATTAAAGAAAATGAAATAACCGCTAGAATTCTCATTCCCCATAAAAAAAAACTATGAGACATTTTATTTTTTATTAATTGAGACCTCTT
>DAOWHU010000054.1 GCA_030641245.1 bacterium | reverse complement strand
CGGTTAAGTTGGCAATGATCAAGGAACCCGTCTCTGCTGAAGCTACGCCGAGGCGAGCAGATAAATTACAAATGTCAAAATTATAATGTCAAAACAAATTACAAATAATAAAATTCAAACCCGCCTCTTCGGCGGATCCTTATAGGGAAAATAAATTAATCAGTTAAGTGACTAAGCATAAAATGTTTTCATACTTTTTTATATTAGGAAATAATCCGGCTTTATCGGTGGCGGAGATATTGAATAAATTTCAACCGAAAAAATACTCTTTGATCAACAAGGAGGTTTTTAGGGTGGAATTTGAAAAAAAGATTGATGAGCAGAAAGTGATTAAGAAATTGGGAGGAACGGTTAAGTTGGCAATGATCAAGGAACCCGTCTCTGCTGAAGCTACGCCGAGGCAGGCAATTAGCAATGAAATTACAAATAATAAATTACAAATAACCCGTCTCGCTAAAGCTACACCGAGGCGAGCAAATAAATTACAAAATTCAAAAGTTCAAACTTCAATTAAAGAAAAAAATCATAAACCTCAAAACTTTTCTTTCGGTAAAGACTCGAAAGGGCAGGCAATGGGCAATAAGATCCCTGCGGAGCCAAGAAAGAACTCTGAGGAGTTGTTGGGGGCGGTGGAGAAGTATTTGCCGGAGAAGTTCGAGGGGAAATATAAGTTTGGGTTTTCTTTTTATGGAGAATCCTCCTCCAGAGGCGGATACAGCAAAAACAGTCATGGCGAAGAGTTTAATCTGAAGAAATTGGCGATGGATATTAAACGAGAATTAAAGGCTCGAGAAATTTCGTGTCGGTGGATAACTAGCAAGGGCAACAATCTTTCTAGTGTAGTAGTGGCCAAAAATAAGATGATTGATCGAGGGCAAGAATTTATAGTGGTGACCGGGCAAGGCAAGAAATATTTGGGAATTACCAAGGCTGTTCAGGATTTTGAGGAACTTTCTTTTCGAGACTATAATCGACCAGCTCGAGATAGTCAGTCAGGAATGATTCCGCCAAAGTTGGCTCAAATGATGTTGAATATTGGTTTGCAGGGGAGGGTGACTATTCCGGATTATCCTTCTTATGACAAAGCTATAATTTCGGCTAAATCTTCCAAAAATTTTATTACCTTAGCTGAAGCCAGGGCTTCAAAAATTATTTCTCAAGGAGACTCCGCTGGAGTGAAAAATTTATCTCAAAATTCTGATTTGTCATTGCAAAAGGATAATACGAAACAGTCACCTACTGATCAAGTTTTACTGGACCCATTTTGTGGATCAGGAACGATCTTGATGGAGGCGATGTTGTTAGGAGTTCAGGATGTGATTGGAGTAGATGTTTCGGAAAAGGCGGTTAAAAATACTCGAAAAAATTTAGAATGGGTTCAGGAAAGGTTTAATTTATCGAAAAAAAATTCATTTGAAGTGAGAGTGGGGAATGCCGTTAAGTTGGCGGGAATTATTAAAGAAGGATCGGTGGATGTGATTGTGACCGAGCCTTATTTGGGACCACAAAAAAAGGCTGGTAATATTGAAAAAGTTAAAAAAGATTTAGAGGTTTTATATACGGGAGCGATTAGAGAGTTCAGAAAAATTTTGAAACCGGGAGGAAGGGTGGTTATGGTTTGGCCAGTTCTTCGAGGGGCTAAAAATAGTTTTATGAATCCTAAAATTGAGGGGTTTAAAATTGTTAGTCAAATTCCTGGTGATTTAAAAGGAGTGGAGTCGACGGATAGAGGGACGATTGTTTATGGGAGGAGGGGGCAGAGGGTTTGGAGAGAAATCACAACGCTAGAGAAAGCTAGCTAAATTTACAATAAACCAATTTACAATTTTCAATCAATTTTCAATGACTAAATTTTGGAATGTTTGAATGGACGCAAGCTTTGCTTGCGTAATTAAAGAATTAGGTAAGTCACCCTGTGTAGATAGGTTATCAAACAGGGTAAAAAATTGAATCAAAACCTGCCGGCTGGTAGGCGGGTTCAAAATTAGAAATTCAAAATTAGTTTTGTTTTTAGACGTGAAAATCCCCGGGGAAAAGATTTCTGATCTCCGGGGATTTCTTTGGGGTTCTAAAAACGAGATTGGTGGTCGTTTTTTAATGGTGGTTTTTAGGGTGTGACTTCTCGATATTCCGTAGACTGATATGTCAGGCGGAATTATCTGCAGCCGAAGCAGTATTCTCAATGGATGGAGCGACTAAAAACGAGAATTTTGATGCCGATCCTCCTGTCCAATTTATCGTCGCTAACCAGTTGCTAGCGGCAAGATCGTCGGTACCGATATAAGCAGTTATCATATTCGGGGTGAAACTTCCGTCAGGAACCAAGTTCGCTTTCTGCAAATCAAAATGGGGGCTCCAGGAAGCAACAGCACAACCTAAAAATACTGTGGTAGTTCCCAATCCCCCGTTATTCTCGACCAGGATAAAGGGCCGGAAATTTTTTTCTGTCGTCACTATCAGTATATTGTTTGAATGCATAATAACCTGGAGAGCGGGATTCGTAGTCCCACCAGGGGCAAACAGGTAAAGGTTAGACCGTGGAGCTTCCATGGCCATCGAGGATGTGGCTAGGGAAAATGCCGTAATTAAGGCGCAAGTAAGCGCCAAGTAGAGTTTTTTCATTCAAAATCCTCCTGGGCTTGAAATAAGTTAGAAGAAATAAAATATGAAAATTTTGGACCGCTGTTGGTCCGAGTCTGAGACCACCAATCTCAAAGAACATACGCTTTAATTAAAGCAGAAAAAAAGTATTTGGTATAGAGTAAAATAAATTTATAATTTGTAACCCGCCTACCGGCCGGCAGGTGATTAAATTTTGAAATGTTTAAATGAACGCAAGCGGAGCTTGCGTAATTAAGGAATTAAAGTATTATAAAATTGTTTAGAAATTAGAAATTGAAAATTAGAAATTAACTAAGAAGGGTTTGATTTTAAGAAGAGGCTGGTGTATCATGGGAGCAGGGAGAAAGGTTAATAATGTTCTTAAAACGGGAGGGTTAAGAAGATGGAAAATAGAATTGACTGGGGAGAAGATCTTCGAAAAAAGTTTTTTTTAAAATTTCCTAATATGGGGAAAGCGGTTTTCGATGATTTGTTAAAAAATTTTGTAGCTGGTGAGGGGGTAACTTTTGATGAGTTCCATTTGTCAAAAGAAACGGCTGAAGACTTTGAACGAACCTTTTTTTGGAAGGACGAAATGGGGATTTTAAACGCTTTTAAAAATCTCACAGAAAGAAGCTTGATTGCCAGTTAGGCGATTAAATAGATCTCGGTGTTCAACGAACACCGAGACTATCAACAATGAACAATGAACAAGGAACAATTAGAAATAGAGTCCCTTTGGGACAAATCAAATTTAAATCACAAATTAATTTTTAAAACAAAAGTAGATGATGGAAAATTTTGATGTGGACAATAAAAGCGAAGAAACATTGAAGAGAGAAGCGTATTTGAATGAAAGAGAGGAGAAACTGAAAAGAGAGGGTTATTTAGAGGGTAAAGATTTAGAACTTACCGAAGAAGAAAGTGATTTGATAAAACAAAGAATTGAAAGAAAATTCAATTGGCTTGAAAAAAAAATAAGTCTGGAAGATTATGATAAGTTCGCCAAGCAAATATTTGGTGAATTAGAAGAATATTATGCTGTAAAAGAAATTTTAAAAAGAAAAGCTGATTAATAGCAATTAGCCTGTCTTCGCTGAATCTGCCGGTCGGTAGGCAGGGTTACGACGGGCGGGGAAGAAATAGCAATGAACAATGAACAATTAACAATGGAACCCCTGCAGGGTAAACTTTTTAACTTTATAGACTAAGATCATGAAAATTACATTTTTAGAGGTTGAGGACGAGGATAAGAATAAAGTTCAAAAAGTTTTTTCAAAGGCTAAGATTCTTTCGGGGGTCTTGCCTGAGGATGAAATTATTGAGAAATGTCAAGATACGGAGATTTTGTGTGTTTTTATTTATTCTCAGATTTCTCAGAAAGTTATTAAGAGTTTACCAAAATTAAAATTGATTGTTACTCGGAGCGTTGGTTATGATCATATTGATTTAAAAGCTGCTAAAGAAAAAGGTCTAATCATTTGCAATGTCCCAGATTATGGCTCGCATGTAATTGCGGAACATGTTTTTGCTTTGTTACTGTCGGGAATTCGTCGAATTTCGGAAGGAGAAGAGCGAGTAGAAAAAGAGCATAAGTTTGAATTTCAGGGATTGAGGGGAATCGCTCTGAAGGGTAAAACATTGGGGATTATTGGAACGGGCAAAATTGGTAGAAATGTGGCTCGGATGGCTAGCCTGGGATTTTTGATGGATGTGGTGGCTTATGACCCTTTTCCCGATGAAGATTTGGCACGGGAAAATCATTTTGAATATGTTAAACAAGATGAGATTTGGCAAAAATCCGATATAATTTCTCTACATTGTCCATTGTTGCCAGAGACTCATCATTTAGTCAGTAACAAGGTAATTGATAAAATGAAGAAAGGAGTGGTGATTATCAATACTTCTAGAGGAGGAGTGGTTAAAACTCCTGATTTAGTGAAAGGTTTGAAATCGGAAAAAATCGCTTATGCTGTTTTGGATGTTTTGGAGCACGAGAAGAACATTAACGACAACAAAGAACTTTTGGAAATGTCCAATGTAATTATTACTCCGCACGTGGCTTTTTACGCAGATGATTCTATGAATAGAATGTATGAAGAGGCTCTTAGTTCGATTGAAAGATTTTTGAAAGATGAGAAGTTGGTTCATCAGGTGATTGGGGTTTAACAATTAACAATTAGCAATTAGCAATAAAATAGTATTTAGTATAAGGTGGTAGAAAAGTTCTTTAAAATTTTTCTAGTGAGCGTTTAATTTTTTCAAGAAGAAGGGGGGAGGCCTGTGAGAAAGAAAAAAAAAGTTACGGGAGGGGAGTTTACTTATTGGGTGATAATCACAATAATTTTGATTGTTGGATTGGTGTTTTTTTATAATATCAATCTAATGACCGTTGCTTTGGGAGTAGCAATAATTTTTGTGAAAAGTATTCTTCAAATTTTAATTTTTGCAAGAAAATATTTTTGGCAGTTTCTTCTTGTTGTTGGTATGATCTGGGTAGTCGGGACTTTTCTTTCCTTGAAATTTAGAGAGAAAAAGGTTTGATGGGGGGGAGCGGAAAATTTCGTTCCTCCGCTCGCTAGAGAAATTTTAGTTACTAAGTTAGTTATTGTTATGAATATTCTTTGGATTATTATAACTGGGGTGGTGGGGTTTGCGATTGGTAGAAGGTCAGTTAGAAGATCTTGGGGTAAGTTCTTCAGTACAACGATGTCGTTGATATTGTTGAGATCAATGTTGAGCAGATGGAGTTTAGAGTTTCAGATGAAAAAAGTCTAGAGTCTTTTTTGCGTTTGATTAATCAGGAGCAACCACTGTTAGCGGGCGGGAGACCACTGAAGACTTTGTTGCGACAATACAGGAAATCGGTGGAAGCAATAGCGGCAATGCAGAGTGTTCTGTCAGATAAAAATTTGGCTGGAGCGGAGATTTGAGAAAGGAAGAGCAAGATGATTATTGAAAAAAACTAAAGACCCTGGATGTAATTACGTTCAGGGTCTTTAAAAATGTTTGGTGGTTTGTTTGGGTCGAGGTTAAGCGGAAGTTAGTGGATTTTTTAATTCTTCCTCTCCATCTCGCAAGGCTTGTTCTAAGGAGGCTCCTTCTATTTTGTGAGCTAGATTAGTTGCGCAATCTCTGTTTGCTCTAATTTTAGCTTGTTCAAACCGGGCTTTGTTGATGCCGTGAACGCTAAAGAACGTTACTCCTTTGGAATGTTCGGGCTCAGGCCTCCATGCTTTTTTGTTGAAATTGAGATAGGCGGTGAACTGTTTTTGCTCTTCTAAGCTTAGAAGGTCGGTCAGTGATTGATTAACAGTGGGTTCGGGAGAATCTTCTTTGGAGAATTTAAAATTGAGAACTTGTTCAAGAGTGAGTTTGGGATTAATTTTATGAAGTAAGGCAGTTGCTTGGCCAACAGTGATAGGATCTCTTTGGGCGCAAATGTTTTCGAACCGACTTTTTTTAATTTTAAATTCTTTGAAGAAGGGTTTCTCACTTTTTCCTTGTTTGTTTTTTCCCCACTGATCCCAAAAGTTTTTTAGAAAATTGGTGAAATGAAGTTGTTCTTCAGAACTTAGTTCTTCATCATCGAGTCGGAAAGGTTCTTTTTCAGTTTTATCATCAGACGAGCCCTTGTTTTTCAGAATTTTTTTGCCAGTCTGAACAGCAGCTTCAAGAGTCAAATCATTGTCCTGGAGAATGCCTATGGTTTCAATCAAACCTTTGATTTTTTTTATTTTCAAAGATTTTTCTTTTAGAAAAACTTCCCAGTCATTTGGATTAAGCTCAATTTCTTTTAACCATTCGAGTTTAATAGTTTCAGGGGATTCTCCCGTCTGATTTTCAGCAAATTGCGCTAGATTATTTTTTAGGAAGGCGATTAAACACTCTACTTTTTCCGGGTTATCGAAAAGAATAATATTAGGATCGTTACTTTTTGGGCTGTCATCATTACCGGAAGAACCATCTGCTGGTTCATCTTCATTTCCCAGTTTTTCGCCGGTTATTTTGAGGCCTTTTTCGATGGCTTGTTCTAGAGAATATCCAAGCATCAAGGCTACTCGGGCAGCTTTTATTGTTGCAAAACTGGCGTGTTTTGGAAGAGGGACAACTGTGAATTGATAAAAAATAGAGCTGTGAAAACCGAGATTATAGCAAAAAGCTATTTTCCCTTTTTTCGGGGTTTGACTTCTCAGAAAGGCCAGAAACGCTCTGGCCAAAATCAAGTTTCCTCTGAGGTTTTTGACTTTTGATAAAGCTTTTGTGATTTTAGGATTAGCGACTCTGTTGCCGAGAATTGAAGCTTTGTCTTTTTGGAATGCTTTTCCAATATTGAGAGCCTCATTTAATTTTAAGCCAAAGTGGCTTAGGATGATTTTCTCGGTGCTTTTAATTGATCCCTGACCTTTCCAAAGGAGAATTGAATAGTTGTTAGAAAGATTAAAAGCTTGATGCCATTTGCTTAGATTGGCTATCCTTCTGGTTTTTTTTGCATAGACTGGTATCCAATCGATAAAGAGTTTTTCCATAAAAGAGGTCAAATATTTGCCTAATTCAGAATCTTCTTCGATCCTTGTGATTGTCTCAATTCGATCAGTAAAATCAATTTGGTCTTCGGGGATTCCCAGGACTGGTTCAGGTTCTATGGGTGAGGTTGACTCCGAAGCTTTTTTTTCGGCTTCTGCTTTGGGTCTAACGACGGTTTCTGATTCTGGAACGAGCTTAGAAATAGGATCGTTGTTTATTGGGGTGGCCGTAACGGGAGCTGAATTTAGTAAAACTTTGAGAGAGCGGATGGTTTTAGCCAAGCTTTCAAAAAAAACAGCGGCAACTTCCATTTTTTCAGGAGAAAAAGGTAAGCCTAGGTCGTCTTTTGGTTGTTTCGGTTGTTCGGGCTGAGTTTCCATGGTGCCTCCTTTTCAAATTTTTCAATTAAAAGTTTATAAATCTTCTTACGTATGGTTTTGTCAAAGATCTTGATTAGGTAGGATAGCACGGCAATTAGTATATAGTATATAGTATATTGTATTTAGTATTTAGTATAAAAAATTCTTTTAAGGAGAGTTGATTTTTATTTGGATTGGGGATATAGTAAGTAATCTATTTAAGTGATTTAAGATAATGAAATAATAATTTTTGTTGAAAAGGAGAGTCGGTATGCTTATGCTTATGAAAGAAGATCTTAAAGGGGTCAAGCTGGAGATTTACAAAGGAGCTGTTGTTAGAGTAATTTTGTCTAATGGTGAAAAAATTCTGGTTTGCTTGCAAGATGGACGAGCTTTCGAAAGTGATGGTCATTGCTTGGATGACGGCAATGAAGAAGGAGAAAAAGCTTTGTAGGAATTTGTGAGGAAAGGTTTATTCAAAAAATGAAAAGTTCTCAGGAAGAGTTTCAGATTATAAGAGGATGGGGTCGAATTGGCCTATCTTTTTATTTTTTGGTTGTTTTTTGTGGACACAGTAAATTCAATTTTTTTTCATAATTTCTCTTGGTTAAACCAAGGAAAATCAGGAGTTCGAGTTTTTGTAAAAAATATGTTAATATTTCAGCGAAGAATAAATTATATTAAATGATAGAATATGCATTTTTCGCCTTATTTTATACGGAGGTTATACAGGATGGGTTTTTTGTTGGTAATACTTTTGGTGGTCGTTGATTTGTTGACTTTCTTTTATTATCCAGGAACTATTTTGAGTGATATATTTTTGGCTACTCGAGAGCAGACTCCGCTTACTTGGATCAGCTCGCTGGCGATGTTTTTTATTGCCCTTTCTTGTTTTAGCGTTTATCTTGAATCAAAAGAAAAAATTTGGTATTTTTTAGCGGTTATTTTTTTCTTTTTTAGTATGGATGATGCGATATATTTTCACGAGCGTTTAAGTGGTTTTTTTGTAGATAATACAACTATTTTTAATTTTTTTCCAACCTATACCTGGGTTATTATCTATTTTCCTCTTTTAATTTTTTCTTTGGGCGCTTTTCTTTATCTTCTTTGGAAAGATACTTTGAATAGAAATAAAAAGCCGATAGTAATAGCCTTTTTAATTTTAGGAATAGCTATTTCTTTGGATCTTGTGGATGGATTTATGCAGAAGAATCCAAGCTTTGTTTTTTGTTTGGAGGCTTCTTGTAATTCAGCCATTGTTCATTTATCTAGATTGACCGAGGAAGTCTTGGAAGTTTTGGCTTTAGGGCTTCTAGGGTATGCGAATATTCAGAGGCATTGTCTTGACGATAAGAGAAAAAATTAGTATCATTTGCGTATTGTTGCAATATAAAAAATAATAAAAAAATATGTCTATTGCGAAATCGAAAACAGAAAAGTTTTTATTTGTTTTAATAGGAGTGATGGTTTTGGCTTTAATGGTTAATATAGTTGTTGATAAGTCTGTTGATGTGGCAATAGCTTCTGAGGAAAGCGAAGATTCTGATTCAGAGAAATCCGAAGATAGTGAAGATTCAGAAAAATCAGAAGACGATGAAGATTCAGAGAATTCGGAGGAGTCTGTAGATAGCGAAAAATCGGAAGCAAGTGTCGCATCTGAAGCATCTTCCAGTTTCATTAAACGTTTGTGGAATAACGAGAAAAGTGAAGATAGTGAAAATGGCGAAGATTCTTCAGCATCAAAGAGTGAGGTTTCTGAAAAGTCTACAGTAAGTGAAGCTGAGGCTTCCGAAAAATCGGTGTTATCGACAAAGTCAATATCTACGTTTGATAGTGTAGTGGAGATTGATGGTGATAAAGCTATTGTTAGAAAAGGGGAGAAACTTTTTTTCCTTATTCCAGTAGAAATTGAGTCTGAAGTAACACTTGATGATGAGGGGAGAGTTGTAGCTGAAAGAAAAAATATTTTGAACTGGTTGCTTTCAGTGCTCAGTTTTTAATAGATGTGATTTGTTGAAAATTTACGACAGCTTCAAGGTTGATCTTGAAGCTGTTTTTTGGTGAGGTTTGGGGTTTCCGGAGATCCGATCTCCGGGAGGGGGATTTAGTGCAAATTTTTTTGGAGGGGGGCGTAATAGAGAGTGTCGACGATGAAAAATGTTTTAAAACAGTTTTATTTGAGTGAAAAAAGAAATATAACAATTAAAATTAAGTAAATGAAAACCTTACATCCGAGGCGATCGGGGATGTTGTTGTTGAGTGTTTTGGTTTGAGGGGGTGCTGGTTTTACAGCGAGTGCCTACCAAGGTGATTATTCTCAAAAAGGTCCTAACTATTCCGAAGAAAGACATCAGTCAATGACTGAGGCTTTCGCGGAAAATGATTACAACACTTGGAAAGATTTGATGAGTGGCAAAGGTAGAGTTACGGATGTAGTTAATGAAGATAACTTTGCTCAATTTGCTGAAGCTCATCGATTAGGTCTAGCTGGCGATGTAGAAGGAGCTAATGTTATTCGAGCTGAGCTTGGACTTCGAACTGGTGGTGGCGAAAGAATGGGAGCAGGGCATGAAAAAGGAATGGGAATGAGAGACGGCGGAGGAATGAATCGATAGATAATCTACCTGACGGCCCGCCTATCGGCAGGCAAGCAGGTGAACAATAAAAAAGCCTCTTTAAGAGAGGCTTTTTTTGGTAGGTTAAAAGCCCTGGGAATAGTTGTTCGTGCAGGGCTTTTTATTTATGAAACATTTTTCTACTCCTCTTCGGGTTTGGGGATGTATTTCCTACATCCTGTTAGCTTGATTCTTCCGAGGGGAGTTTTGAAGAAAATAAGGTTTTTGGGGTCAGGTTTGTGTGTGTGGATGTCTTCGACAATAACTTTAATTTTACTTGGAATATCTTCGATTATTTCAGTAATTTTTAAAGTGGTGCCGTGCATAGTGACGATTTGACCACCTGGGCGAATTTTCTCAACGGTCAGTTCTTTTTTTGCGGATGTCATGATAGTCTCCTTTTAGTTTATTATTCCACAGAATATAGCTTCCCAGCCGGGGTTTAAATCTGGATTATGGGCTAGGGTGTGTTGGGCAAATAATCCGTTGCCTTGTTTAACTTCAATTAGTTGATTTTTTGGGCCAAAATAAAAATGGAGTCCGCCATTGATTTCGAAAGAGTCCAATCGTTTAAAATAAAATTGATCGTGTTCGTCGGTGAACTCAATGCGAAATTCAAGGTCTGTCTTATTTTCGGGGTACATTTTGCAAATAGTGCCCTTTCCAGCGCTAACACTTTTTCGGACTAAGCCGTATCGATATCTTTCGGTATCTCCAGTTTCTTCGTTCAACTGTTTTACGACCAGAATTCCTTTTAGAGTTGGGATTTTGTAGAGAGGGACTGTTTTAGACTTTTTGTCGTGGTTGGAGAATCCTTTGAATTTTTTGGCGATTTCTTCAGGAGGGTCGTTTTGGAGGTAAGCTAGAATAATGTTGACCGAGATTTCCTGGTGACGACTGCCGAGAGCTTTCCAAAGGTCTCTTATTAGAGATTGGTAGAGTGAATAGATAGTTCTGCAAAAAGAACAATATTTATGATGCCAGAACCAGATTTCATTTGATCTCCCGACGGCGTCTTCTAAAACGTAGGCAATAATTTCTGTTTCTGTGGGGCGGTTTTTTGAATGACAGTTTTTTGAAGTAGTTTTTAATATTTGTAAAAATTGCAGGAAGTTTTCGAAAGGATCGGCAATTTTTGGGAAATGCTTTTCTAGTAATATTGTCTCATGGTTTTGTCTGTCATAATTGGTTAATTTCTCCAAAAATTGGAGCCCTAAAAATTTTTCTGACATAACGACCTCCTTCTCGTATTGTTAGTTTTCGAGGTACTTCTTTTGAGGGTTTTATAGTAAAACAAATGAGAGAAAAAGCAAGAGAATAGGCGTTTTAAGAAATTTTTGAAGGGGAACTCTGTTTCTTTTTGTTAGTAGAAAAAGCACATTAATTTTTTAGGGCAGAAAAAAGAATCTTAGTCTAAATCGACGAAAGGTTCTTTTTTTGTGGAGGGGCAAGCGGAACTTGCCCCAGGGTTTTTTTTGGGGGGCAAGGGAAAGATAATTTTGGGAAGGATAAAAGCCCTGGCAAGTTTGTTTGCGCAGGGCTTTTAATTGTTTTAGGAGGAGGGTGGTTAGTACTCTTCAAGTTCGGGGCGGGGGATGTGTTTTTTGAAACCGTGTATTTCTAATCCCTCGGGAGTTTTTAGACACTGGACTGTTAAAGAGTGTTTTCGGGCAGTGGATTGAGCTATAAAGGCGATTTCATTTTCACCGCACGTAAGGGTTTTACCGAGGTATTTAATAATCTTGAAAGTTTCAGGTCCAGCGTTGAGTAATTCATCGTTGTAAAGCAGAGCAGGTATTTTAATAATTCCGTTGCAGCTCCATGTTGTTTGGCGAGGTCTTTTTTTGCCAGTGGTTTTAAACATTCTTTTAATGAGTCCAGGCTTTTTGTTATCGGCTTTATTTAAGTCGTGAAGAGTTTGGTTTGTTATGCCAGCTCCTTTGAAGAAGGTTAAGATTGCCTCAATGCTTTTGTCTGTGTTCGTGGTTCTTTTGAGTGAGCCTGCTATCGTTATCCAAACTTCGTCGGTTGCTTTCATAATAAGGTTCTCCTTTCGATAAGTTTTAAAGTTGCTTCTTTGTGAAGGTTTTATAGTAGAGGATGTTGGGGGATTTGGCAAGGGAATACTTCAAGGAGATTCCTTCTTGAAGAATTTTCAATTTTCAATTTACAATTTTCAATCAATTTACAATGATTTAATTTTCAATCCATCGGCCAGCCAGTTTTTATTTTTGGTTTTTTAGGATTGTGGTAGGATGGGGGTATGAAAAATATAAAAGGATTGCCATTTTATTCGAATACGAAGGAGGGGACGCATTGTTTTCAAGCTTGCTTGAAGATGATTTTGAAATACTTTGTTCCCGAGAGAGAATTTCTATGGGAAGAGTTGAATAAAATTAGCGAGAAAAAAGAAGGTTTGTGGACGTGGTCAATGGGGGCGATAATTTGGTTTCAAGAAAATGGATTTGAGGCGGTTAATGTGGAAGTTTTTGATTATCAAAAATTTATAAAAAAAGGAAAAGAATATTTGGCGGAAATGTATGGACGAGAGGCGGCGGGAAAAACGGATATTAAAGCTGATATTGAACAAGGACGAGAGCAGTCGAAAAAGTTTTTAGAGAAAATCAAGATTCAAAAAAGAATTCCGGAGAAAGAAGAGATTTTTGATTTGATGGAGGACGGGTATATTATTATGGTTCAAGTTAATTCAATGATTTTGAATAAGAGAGAGGGCTATGCTGGGCATTTTGTGGTGGTGAAAGGTTGGGACGATGAGAATTTTATTATCAATGATCCGGGTGGTTTTCCTGGGATAGAGGATCGAAAAGTTTCGTTTGAGGTTTTTGAAAAAGCTTGGGGATATCCGGGAGAGAGGAATAAGGGGATTATGGGGTTTCGGTTGAAGAATGGAACGAAAAAGATTAGAATATAAATAAGAAGAAATTATTTTGAAAATATAACAGTAGGGGGTGCGTCGTGAAAATTAAAGTTCTTTTATTAAATTATTGGGTAAGATTATGTTTAGCGGGTTTGGGCGGGTTTATTGCTTATTTTATCTTGCTGTTAGTTTTTTCTAAAATAGGATTAGACCCAAACGGATTTTTAGCTCCAGCAATTTCAGCGATTATTACCGGAGTGTCCATTTTTTGTATTGTTTGGTTTGGTTTGTGGTATAACAAGGGGCCGTTGAAATTTTCACAATAACTTACAAATGTATTTTGAGTAAAAAAAGGACCTTAGTCTAAATCGGCAAAAGGTTCTTTTTCTGTGGAATTTTCTTGCTTTTTGGTGGAGGATGGGGTAGGATGGAATCTTAGCAATTTGACAAATAAGATTGTTTTGAAACAGTTTTTACAAATTAATTTTTAGGGGAGGAAATCAAAATGGGCAAACCAAGAAAAAAAATTGTTATTGATCAGGCGCCGATGAATAAATTTGAGCCTGAAGATATGCTGGAGTCTTTGGTTGGTTGTGAAATTCTCTTGGCAGACAAGGAAGAACATGGTCAAAATCCGGCTAGCGTGACTCATTCAGGATGGATTGTCTTAACAGAGAATATCATTATAGCCTTAAGGACAAAAAACAAGAAAGCGGCCGCTGATTATTGGGGGGAAAAATTATTTGGCAAAAAATATGTTGAGTTTTCTAAGGACATCTGCTCGTTGGTTGAGTAGAAAGGAGAGAAATGAAGATGTATGATTCAGGCAATCTAATTTTTTCTCGCAAGGAATTACAAAAAGTAATTGAAGAGAATTTTATTGGTTATGGCTATCGGGTGGAGATATTCATATTTTTAAACGAAATTTTTGCTTTGGTTCTTTTCGTTGCTTTCCCAAATAATTGTCCAGTTAATTGGGTCGATCTTGATTCTGGAACTCGGATTTTAAATAGGCAAAGCTTTCCGAAAGATCTTCATATGAAATTTTTCCCGGAAATTTCTTTAGAGAAACCGAGCTTTGTTTGGTTTTGGAATTTTCGTGAGCAACGTTGGATAAATAATGATATTTAAAAAAAGGATAAGGGGGGGGCATCGGTCGGAATTGACGATGCCTTTTTTGTTTGGAGAGGGAAATGAAGGGGGGGGCGAGCGGAGCTCGCCCAGGTTGGAGGTTTTGAAATTGGAAAATTAAGTTATTGTTGCGTTCGCCTTTGACAGGAAAATTGATTCAAAATTCAAAATTGGTTAAGCTGTATGTTAGATACTGGATACTAAATACTCTATACTGCCCAAGGCATTCTCTTGACAACATTTCTCTCTCTGTTATATTTATTAGAGTTGAATTTAGAGGGACGAAAGAGGGGAATTTTATTTTGTTTAAAATTTAAGACGATTAATGATAACCGCAAACAACGAGCTAAAATTGAAGAAAAAATAGGTTTTACAAATTAGAAAGATTTGTGAAATCGCTCTGGCGGTTTTTTTGTTTGCTCTGAAAGAGTTCGTTGAAGAGGCGAATTTTGAAAAGGCGGTTGACGGAAGTTCGATATGAAGGATTTTAGAATTTTTTTATCGGACTTTTATCAGAATTAGATAGAGGTGACTTTGAAAAATATGAAACTGTTAAGGGAGAGGATTCTAATAGTTTTATCATAACAGGGGACTGTTCCTAATCATTATTCCTGCTGTAATTTTCCAGTTTTGGCTAAATTATTAAAAAATTTTATCACATTAGCTATCGTTAGTGCTTCAAAAATTGTTTAAGAATTTATTACAAAACTAACAAATTTCGCAACGGAATGATGTTTAGGAACAGTCCCTATAGATGTAGGTAAAAAAAATTGTAATATAATTAGAGTATAAGCTTTTGGCATGGATAACGATGGATCTTTCGATCTTTGTTATTTGTCAGTCAAAAGTGCGGTGCTCAACTAAGGCACATGATGGATGCCTTGACTGAAACAAGCGACGAAGGACGTAGTAATCTGCGATAAGTCTCGGGGAGGTGATAAACAACCTTTGATCCGGGAATTTCCGAATGCGGAAACGCAACAGAGTAGACCTCTGTTACTCGTTCGTGTCTCACTGAGTTCGACTAATGTCGAAAATAGTGAGACATGAGTGGGGGCAAACTCGGGGAACTGAAACATCTTAGTACCCGAAGGAAAAAAAATTAACACAGTGAAACTATTTTTAATAGTTTCCAAGATTCCCTAAGTAGCGGCGAGCGAACGGGGAGTAGCCTAAACCATAAACTGAATAGTGCAAAAAAACATCACTATTATAACCCGTGAGTTTTAATCAGAAACACAACCACCACCTCGGTTTTAAAGTTTGATTGAAGATTTCTTGCGTGTGTTTAAATCCTCCCGATTTTATATCGGTGAAAACCTAGGACCGCTTCCTTTTAAAGGAGCTTGGTCTGTGTGATGTTTCGAGTGCTTGTCCGGATCCTAGAATCTTAGGATCCGGTGCACTATTCAGTTTATGGGGTTGCGAGGCAATTGTGATTATTTAATTAATGTGAAGTTACAAAATTTATTTTTAGCAGAATATCTTTGGAAAGAGAGACCATAGAGGGTAATAGTCCCGTAAGCGAAAAAAATAAATCTTCATTGCAGTTGTTCTCAAGTAGGGCGGGGCCGGTGAAACCCCGTTTGAATCCGGGAGCACTATCTTCCAAGGCTAAATATTGTTTCAGATCGATAGCGTACTAGTACTGTGAAGGAAAGGTGAAAAGAACCCCGAAAGGGGAGTGAAATAGATCCTGAAATCATGTGCTTACAAAGAGTAGGAGTCTGCCTTCGGGTGGATGACTGCGTGCTTTTTGCAGAACGAACCAACGAGTTAATTTATATGGCTAGCTTAAGTCACTTTGTGAAATAAGCGTAGTGAAAGCGAGGTTTAACCGCCGTAAGTCTTATGAATTAGACCCGAATCCGGACGAGCCATGCATGAACAGGGTGAATCTCAAGTAACATTGAGAGGAGGCCCGCACCCACGCGTCGTTTAATGCGCGGGGATGATTTGTGCATAGAGGAGAAATTCCAATCGAGTCCGGCGATAGCTGGTTCTTCCCGAAATAGCTCTTGGGCTAGCGTTGGGAAGGGACTGATTTACCTCAGTTCCAATTATCAATAAGGGGTAGAGCTACTGAATGAGTGTATCGGGCTATGCCTAGATCACTCAACCAAACTCCGAATACTTATTGATTGACCCCAACAGTCAGAACCTGGGTTCTAAGATCCAGGCTCAAAAGGGAAACAGCCCAGATCGCAATCTAAGGTCCCTAAATTTATGCTAAGTGGAAAAGAAGGTGAAATTACTTTGACAACTAGGAGGTTGGCTTAGAAGCAGCCATCCTTGAAAGAAAGCGTAACAGCTCACTAGTTCAGTGGTTTTGCGTCGAAGATGTACCGGGGCTAAGCATAATACCGAAGATGCGAATTCAGCGCTTTTTGCGTTGGGTGGTAGGGAAGCGTTCTATTTGCAGTGAAGCTTTTAGCGTGAGCTTGAGTGGAGCGGATAGAAGTGAGAATGTTGGTATGAGTAACCGCAATACGGGTTAAATCCCCGTACACCGAAAGTCTAAGGTTTCCTGGGCTATGATAATCATCCTAGGGTTAGTCGGTCCTAAGGCGAGTCTCGATTTAGGTCGAGGGTAGTCGATGGATAGCAGGTTAATATTCCTGCACTACTATATTATTTGATGGAGTGACGCATTTTAGTAATCTTTGCCGGTTATTGGATTCCGGTAGGTAATTTGAGGAAGTTAGATAGGTAAATCCGTCTAGCAATATTCCAAGAATTAACTCGAATTCTGACTTTGTCAGGAGAAGAAAGGCGAGCAGAGTGCCAGGAAAAGCTTCTAAAATTAGTAATATAGCATCCGTACTAAAACCAACACAGGTAGACAAGGCGAGTAGCCTAAGGTGAACGGGAGAACCTTCGTTAAGGAACTCGGCAAAACAGCGACCGTAACTTCGGGATAAGGTCTGCCGATCCTATTTATAGGGTTGGCCGCAGCTAAAGATGTCTGGCGACTGTTTATCAAAAACACAGGTCTCTGCTAACTCGCAAGAGGAAGTATAGGGATTGACGCCTGACCAGTGCTGGAACGTTAACGAGAGCGGTGCAAGCCAATCTCCGAAGCGCCAGTGAACGTCAGCGATAACTATAATCGTTCTAAGGTTGAGGCTGTCTCTTAGAGATAGTTTCAAGGACTGGAACGATTATGGGCAAGTGTAGTCGAGTATATTTGAAGTTAAAATAAAGTTGAAAAGTTGAGAGGTAAAAGTAGTTGCTTATTATGTAGAATTAACATAATGTCCAAAAACATTCAGCCATATGCTGGAAAATCTGGAGAATCTGGAACTACTCGGATATTTTTATATCCAGTGAAAATGTTTCCAGTGTAGTTTGTAAAAACTGCCAGAATATCAGCAGGAAAGATCAAGAACGATTGATAAAGCTCTTGGAATCCTCAGAGACTAAACGCTGAAGTCACTAGAATTAAGTGATAAGTTATAGTCCGTGCTTTACGGCGACGTAAAGATAACATGTCAGAGCGAAATTCCTTGTCGGGTAATTTCCGACCCGCATGAAAGGCGTAACGACTGGACAACTGTCTCAACGAAGGACCCGGTGAAATTGCAATGGGGGTAAAGATGCCCTCTACCTACGGCAAGACGAAAAGACCCCGTGGAGCTTTACTACAGCTTGGCATTGCGTTTGATATTATACTGCTGAGAATAGGTGGGAGACTTTGAAGTCCTGATTTCGGTCGGGATGGAGTCATCAGTGAAATACCACTCTGTGTGATTTTGAATGCTAACCCTGGTCTGTTATTTGTACTTTTCAATGTAAAATTAGAAAAGCAGATAATTAGATTAAGATTAACTTTAGTAAGTTTTCACAATTTTTGACGGAATTGTTTTTTGACGATTTCTCAAAATGTTTCTAATTGTCTGCATGATCTAATTCTAAAAAGTTGTTTATTCAACTTCAAGCTCAAAGCGAAAAGTCCAAATACCAGACCGGGAACAGTGCCTGGTGGGTAGTTTGACTGGGGCGGTCGCCTCCTAAAGTGTAACGGAGGCGCTCATAAAGTTTGGCTAGCTCCGGATGGAAATCGGAGTGATAGGACAAAACCATAAGCCAAATTTACTGCGAGACCTATCAGTCGAGCAGTTGCGAAAGCAGGATTTAGTGAACCGACCGTGGCATATAGATGCGCGGAAGATCAGCAGATAAAAGTTACCCCGGGGATAACAGGCTAATAGCGCCCAATAGTTCATATAGACGGCGCTGTTTGGCACCTCGATGTCGGCTCATCTCATCCTGGGACTGAAGAAGGCCCCAAGGGTATGGCTGTTCGCCATTTAAAGAGGTACGCGAGCTGGGTTCAAACCGTCGTAAGACAGGTTGGTCTCTATCTGCCGTAGGCGTTGTTGTTTGAGGAGATTCTTTCCTAGTACGAGAGGACCGGAAAGAGCTAATCTCTGGTGTACCAGCTGTCACTGCCAAGTGCATTGCTGGGTAGCTATATTGGTTCGGGATAACTGCTGAAAGCATCTAAGCGGGAAGCCCACTCCAAGATAAGACAACCGTTTCGATTTATCGGAACAAAATTTCCTGGTAGACTACCAGGTCGATAGGTTCTAGGTGTAAGTGTAGTAATACATTCAGCCGAGGAATACTAATAAATTTAGGAGTACCCACTTTTTCTCTTTAATAGTCATCCTGTGACGTGTTTCACGTTAACAACATGATTATTAAGGAGATTACGACTGACAAATAACAGTGATTGATTTGAATAGGCGAAGTGCCCTTGATTCAAGATCTGAAAAAGTTTAAACTCAAGTTGTATTACAAGAATAAAAAATATCTATTAATCAAACCCAATTTAGTTATTTCAACTAAAAAAGGTTGTGTTGTGTCTTTAATTTTTGAAACTATGATAAAAAACGATACTTTCCAATTGTTTTTGATGATATTTGGAGTAATGCTTTTTTGTGCATTTGTATTACTATTTTCCGCTCCAGTTATCAAAGCTTTTTAGGAGACAAATTTTCGAGTTTCTCCATAATCAATTTATGTACATCTACAATTTAGCTTTTTTGAATCTATAGTTCTTGGTGTTTATAGCGACGGGGTAACACCTGATCCCATCTCGAACTCAGCAGTTAAGACTGTTTGCGCCGATGGTAGCCTTTACCGGTGAGAGTAGGTCGATGCCAAGAACTATGGATTTAAATTTTGAAACCGCTTCAAGCGGTTTTTTAGTTTGAAAAAACATGAAATAGGACAAGCTCTTTACAATTTTTGAAATAAAGCTATTATGAAAAATTGTATAAATATCTATGATAGTGCCTAAAACAATAATCAAAAGGAAGGAGAAAGCGATGTTGTATTCTGCAAAAAAAGTTTTTCATTCTAAATTTTTGGATGAAACAAAGGACGGATTGCTCGTTATTTTTGATCAAATTAACAGAACGGTTTGTCTTGGATGGATTGAAGAAATTGCTTTTCATGGAGAAGGAACTCAAGTTAAACTGGGAGCGAATATTACCAGAAAAGAAGGCCAGTCAGAATGGGAAAAGCGTGAATTCCATACTTTTGAAATTCATGATATTGGCCATTTTTCCGCGCTTGAACAGAATGGCGGTTTCTATTACACAGACTCAACCATGCAGGAATCGACTTTCCGGATTTATCCCGCAAGCTTAATTCCAACTGAGTATGATCATAACCACGAAACGCTCATTGGGTATGGAGGATCTTCTGAATAAAAAGTCGTTAATAACGCAATCTACAAAGGGAATCTCAGGATTCCCTTTACTCTATGGAGTATTTTTCAATTATGGTATTATAAATCCAAAATAACCAACTCATTTAATTTCATTATGAAATCCGCCAAATTATACCAACAGCTTGAAAAAGATTTTATCACTCCTAAACTGAGCGACGACTGGGCTCGGCATATGGATTTCAGCGCCGATTTTTTCAGTGGAAATTTTAAGAAAAGATCGATGGGCTTAGTTTGTGATTTTGCAATCGAAATAACCAAAGTCTATACAGCTGTTTTCCCGTCGAAGAAAATTATGCAAAAAATTCTAGACGACAGAGCTCAAGACACGATGCTTTTTGTTCATCATCCTGCGATCTGGGATATTAGAAAAGCCCCAGAAATTTTCCAACCAATGGACAGAAAATTATTACAAAAATTTAAAGATCACCGAATCTCTATTTACAATCTCCATACACCTTTAGATAATTTTGGCGAATATTCTACGAGCGTAGCTTTGGCAAAAGCCTTGGACATTAAACCTAAAAAATCTTTCGCCCCTTATTTTGGTGCTCTAGCAGGAGTGTTCGGAAAAACTACTTCGGCGACTATTCAAAATCTAAAAAAAACTTTTCAAGAAGCAGTTGGTCACGAAGTCAGTCTATATAACTATGGTGATGATAAAATTAAGAATGAAACTGTAGCCGTGGTTGCGGGTGGTGGGAATGATATTGAAATACTAGAAGAAATTTCTAAAGCCGGAATAAACACTCTTGCGACTGGTGTTACTTTGAAAAATGATCATTCCGAAAAAGCGCACGAATTTGCCGAAAAGCATAAAATAAATATTCTAGGAGGAACTCATTATTCTACCGAAAAATTTGCCTGCATATCGATGGTCGATTATTTTGAAAAACTTGGTCTACTCGCTGAATTCATTGAAGACGAGCCAATGATGGAAGACTTATAGGCCCTATCCTTATTCTTTATTTTGCGAATTGCGGTTGCTAATTTGAAAAAATTTCCAATTTGCGTTATCATTCACTTAGCTTTGAAAACTTAAATAAAACAATAAATTCAATGGAGAAAAGATCCCTTAGAAGAAACATGATAGGCTTTATTTACATAGTTCTATTTTTTGCCATTGCTTATAGTTTTTACTCTCTTATTAAACCTAAGGCCACTTGTCAAGATGGTATCAAAAATCAACTTGAAGAGAATATAGACTGCGGTGGTCCTTGTGCGCCTTGTGATGAAACTCATGAAATTGAAGATTTTATTATCGAGAAGATTGAATGGGTCGATACTGCTACCAATAAATTTGATACAGTGGTTACAATCAAAAATCCAAATAGTCTTTTCGGCGCCTCGACTCTTCGTTACAAATTAAAATATTTTGATCAGGTCGGTCAAATAATTAAGGAAACTGCTTGGCTCAAAGACTTTATTTTACCTCAAGAAGAGAAATACTTGCTTGTTCAAGAAATCGAAGTTCCTGAAAGTCCCGCTAAAATTGAAATCGAGATGGGTGAGATAATTTGGAAAAAGTTTACCAGCCAACAACAGAACCCTAAACTCGAAGTTATTCTAACTGAATTCACCAATTCTTTTCGTCAGGATCCTAGTGGATTTTATCGAGTTACCGGAACTTTGGTGAATGAAAGTCCAATCGATTGTGAAATTATTAAAATCAAAGTTGTTCTCAGAGATAGTCAGGGTCAGCTTTTGGCTACTAATTCTCAAGTTGCTAACACTGTTCGTTCTAAAGAACAACGAGATTTCAACATCCCTTTTCCATCCGACTATAATATGTCTAGCGTCGTTAAGGTGGAAATCAAACCCGAAACCAACATCTTCAATTCCGACAACCATGTTCATTTTTATGGGATAACTAGTGATCTAGAATAGTCAAAACAACTCTACAAACAACTCCATAAACAGCCTTATTTTTTGTTTTTGTTTTGTAGATTTGACAACTAATCAATCTAGTTGTATAATGGACACAGTAATAAAGAGCCGAAAGGCTGTTTTTAAATACAATAAATTGCATGTTTGGCGCATTTCTTTGTCGAGTCCTCCGCTCTTCGTTCGTCGTATCATTAAATACGCTTCGCTCGGTGCTCGGACTTTCCCCCGCCTGCCGGCAGGCAGGTCGAACTGCACTAAAACAAGCAATTTTTAAACAAGAAGTTTAATGAAAAAAATTATAACCTTTATCAAAGAAGCCCAAGAGGAACTTAAAAAGGTAAGTTGGCTTAGCAGAGAACAAACTGTTAAATATACCGGAATTGTAATTGGCGTAAGTCTTGCGGTAGCCCTATTCCTCGGTGTTCTGGATTTACTTTTTTCGAACGGAGTTGGACAATTCATTGTCTAGCGAAAGTTAATGGGACTGTTCTCAAGCTCCAACTTTCCAACTTTATTTACCCAGTTAAATAATTTTAAATTTTATTTAAAATTAGGCGTAGCTTATTTAATAGGGCAAACTTTTTAACTTTATAAACTAAAATTCATGGCAAAGCAAGTTCAAAATCTTGGCAAGGCTTGGTACGTACTTCACACTTACAGCGGATACGAGGACAATGTTGCTCGAAATTTGGAGCAACGAATCGAGTCTATGAACATGCGGGATAAAATTTTTAAGGTGCTAGTTCCCAAGGAAAAGAAGATTAAGATTAAGAATGGGAAACGTTGCACGATTGAAGAAAAAGTTTTCCCCGGCTACGTTTTGGTGGAAATGGAAGTGACTGATGAGTCTTGGTATGTTGTTCGGAATACTCCCAATGTGACTGGTTTTATTGGGCTTGGAACTACTCCGACCCCAGTTGACCCAGAGGAAATGGGAGTTATTGAAAAGCGAAGTAAAAAAGATGAACCTAAATATAATATTGATTTTGAATTAGGTGAAATTATTAAGATTATTGACGGTCCTTTCAAAGGTTATGAAAGTAAGGTCGAAGGAATGGATATCGATAGAGGGAAGGTAAGTGTTTTGGTGAATATTTTTGGGAGGGAAACCCCTGTAGAGCTTGATTTTCTCCAAATAAAAAAAATCTAGTTGGAATTTCTGGTTTGGCACACTCCTTCGTCGAATCCTTCGCCATTCGTTCGATGAACCATTAAGTTCATCTCATTCAGTGCTCGGATTCTTCTCGGATTGCGCTCAAACCAATAAATTCCAAATATTTCAAAGAGTTCCATCCGAGGCTATATCCTAAACGAAAAAAATTGATTATTTTAAATTATTTGCCTGAAGTGGAAATTAAAATTAAACATTAAATCATTCAAAATTGAATCAATCCGCCAGCTGGCGGACAAAATTTAAAATTAATTTAACAAGATGTCAGACAAAAAAGCGACTACAGTTATCAAATTACAAATTAGGGCTGGTCAAGCTAATCCTGCGCCTCCAGTTGGTCCAGCTTTAGGACAACACGGTCTTAACATTCAAGATTTTTGTACTCAATTTAACAACGATACTAAGGACATACAAGGCGACTTGGTCCCAGTAGAAATTAGTGTTTACGAAGATCGAAGTTTTAGTCTTAAATTAAAAACCACTCCTGCTTCTGAACTTTTGAAAAAAGCAGCTGGAGTTAAAAAGGGAGCCGGAAATCCTCTGACCGATAAGGTTGGGACAGTTACTAAAAAACAAGTTCAAGAAATCGCTGAGAAAAAAATGGAAGATTTAAACGCCCATGATATTGAAGCAGCCAGTAAAATTATTGCTGGAACAGCGAGGTCGATGGGAATCAAAATTGAAGGTTAATTTTGCAAATATCAAAATATATTTTATTATTTTTGTTTGTGCGATGATTTAAGGGTATAAAATTTACAATTTTCAATAAACCAATTTACAATCAATTTCCAATTTAAAAAGTTACAATGAAGGCAAGCTTTGCTTGCCTAAGTTTGAAAACTAATTTATTGAAAACTAATTGTAAATTGAAAATTGGTTTATTGCAAATTAGTGTTAGCCCTGCGGGTGTCGTATAGTGGTAATACGTTGGTCTCCAAAACCAATAACGGGAGTTCGATTCTCTCCACCCGTGCAAATAAAACAAAACCGTTCCGAAAGAGGCGGTTTTGTTTTATCTTTTGCTCGAGGTTGAGAGAATCGAACTAGACGGAAGCAGTCCATTGCGAGCTGGCGAGCAATTATAGATAGTCTGCCGAGTCCGGGGAGAAAGCGCTTAACGAGTGCGAGCTGAAAGCGATGCACGAGTTTAGCGACTTGACCCTTCGATTCTCTCCACCCGTGCATCGTAGAATCTAACTAAAAAAGTAGCTCTCAGAGCTATTTTTTTGGTTCTGATATTTGGATGTTCAAAGATTTGTTGTTAAAATGTATTTATAAAAATTTATTAAATTTATGAAAAATATCGGAGTTTTAATTTATACATACAATAGAACTGACGATGCCAAGATAAATATGGATATTATCAGAAATGTTTGGGGAAAGTCTAAATTTTTTGAGGATGTAAAAATAGTCCATTCTTTTAATGGTAATAAAAAATGGTATCCGGAGAAATACTTAGAAAATGACTTAGTTGTGATGGAAAATAGTTGGCATTTTCAAGGAGCCTCAGATTTAATAGAAACAGGAATTAAAAATTTTCAAAAAAAACATAAAGAAATCAAATATGTGGTTGTTTTAGCTTCAGATACTTGGCTAATAAAACCAAAATATATTGAAAATGTGATTCAAAAAATGAAAGACGATAAATTGCATTTAGCTACTTGTTCCTGGGGTCTTCCCGATAGAAGTAATATTGCTGATATTGGAATTGCAGTGGATTTTTTTGTTATTGATTTAAAATGGGCAACAAAATATAAAATGTTTCCTATTGATTATAAAAAGTTTCAAAAAAAATACAAAGATCTATTTGCTTATCAAAAAGCTGGAAATGTAATGTTGGAAAAATTATTACTCGCAAGATATTTGGAGTCGATTAGTAGAATGGAGAAAATTGATGGTATCGCCAGAAAAATTGCTATTAAAAAAATGTTAACGTTAAAAGAAAGAGAGCCTGTCCATAGTCATATAAACGAAAAAGGGAATTGGGTTAGAAATATGTATTGGCCTGAAATGGGACTTTTAACGCATCACGAGCCTGAAGCAAAAAAACAGATATTAAAAAAAGAGAAAATTAGTAAAGGGAAGAGCATTAAAAGATTATTAGAAAGTGAAAATTTGTCTTATTATAACAATGGGATTACCAAAATGAGTCATAATGATAATTAAATTGTGGATATTATCAATGTCGTATTTTTTAATTTAAATCCGGAATCTTAATATCCTCACCGTTCTTCTCAAAAAAAGTTCTAACGTCCTTCACGACTCCGTGCAAATAAAGCGAAACCACCTCCATCGGAGGTGGTTTCGCTTTATCTTTCACAAGGTTGAGAGAGAATCGAACTAGACGGAGGCGCTATGTTGAGAGCTGGCGAGCAACCAAAGAAAGTGCGCCGAGTCCGGGGAGGAAGCGCTTAACGAAAACAATCCGCTGGCGCCGTTTGAATTTAGCGACTTGACCCTTCGATTTCCTCTCCTTCATTTGACAAGACCTTTTTTTCTTGGCAAACTATCTCACTGGTCTTATTAGACAAAGTTGGTGTTTTTTCATAAATTTCTGATTCGATTAAAGTTTCATAAAAAAAGGAGAGCATATTATGCAAAATTGTCCCATCCATCAAACAT
>DAOWHU010000062.1 GCA_030641245.1 bacterium | reverse complement strand
ATTATTTCTTTTATGGAAAATGGTTTTCTCTAGAAATTTCGAAAAAAGTCAAACCGCTTTTAGAAAAATTAACTAAAAAAGGAACGGTCTTTAGCGCGGTAGTTTTAGCTCTTCTGGCTAGTATCGTAGAACTGCCTTGTACCTCCGGGATTCCTCTGGCCTATGTTTCTATTCTGAGCACTAAGGAAGTTTTTGCCTTAGGTTATTTGGTCCTGTATAACTTATTTTTCATTTTGCCACTTCTAGTAATTGTAATCGGAACTATTTTTATCTGGAAAAAAGTAGAGAAGGTGGAGGAATGGAGAGGAAGATTTAAAAAATATATGCGTTTGGTGGCTGGAATTTTACTAGTTTTATTATCGATTGCTATCTGGAATAACTGGCTCTAGCAAAGGCCTAATGAGATATTTGGAATATCTTTTTGATTGTTTTTTATAAAAATAAACCCATTTCGGGTTTATTTTTCTTGACTTTTGTGGAGACTTTGATAAAATAATAGACTTTAAAGATTTTTCTTGGTTGCAAGAATAATTTTTTTAGGGACTACTCCCGAACTTGCTTTTCGAATTAAGTTTATAAATTTTGAGCGAAACGCAGTTGAGGAAAGTAAGCAAATATGGTTTATTTGAGAACTTTACAAAACAAGTTGTAGCCAAAATTTATAAATTTAAACGAAAATTGAAGTTTGGAAGCAGTCCCTTCTAAGAGAACAACCTGGTGTCGTTCGTGAAGTTAGTGTAAAGCAATTTCCCTCCTAGCCTTACCTAAATTCTATGAACGACACCAGGTTGTTTTTTTGTTTTGTGCTTTAGTGAATTATTTCGATATTAGATAAAGCATTGATTTTATATCTATTTTTTCTATACCATCCAATTCTTCTTTAGAAAAGTTTTTCAAAACAAACATTTCGGTTGCCGAATCGTTATCTTCCCGTTGAATCCCGAAGCGTAATCTTTTGAATTCTTGAGTACCGAGATGATCGATGATAGACTGAACCCCTTTGTGTCCAGCCGAGCTTGAATTTTCAGAAAGTCTAATATCAGCAAAAGGCAAATCTATTTCGTCGTGAATAATTTTAATAGCCTGAGGTTCAACTTTGTAGTAATTTGTCAGAGCCTGAACAGCTTGCCCAGAGTTATTCATAAAAGTCTGGGGTTTACAAAGCAGTATTTTTTCCCCTTTATCAATTATCTCGGATACTTCCGAGTTGGAGTTTTTATCAAATTTAAAATTGGCGGAGTATTCTTCGGCCAATAAATCTAAAATCATAAACCCGATGTTGTGACGAGTTTTGGCATATTTTTCACCAGGATTTCCTAAACCAATTATTAATTTTTTTGTCATTGTTTTTGATTAAATTATCTGAATTCAACAAGATGCAAGGATACAAGACACAAGATACAAACAAATCTCAAATTAAAATTCTAAAATTATAAATAAAAAATCTTTGATTTTTTAAGTTTGATTATTTTAATTTAAAATTTTTAATTTGTTTGCTTCTTGTTTCCTTGTGTCTTGTTTCTTAATTTTCATTGTACAATATATTACCATCATCATCCAGTATTAGTCCACCCTCAAATTCATCAGCACTACTTTGATTTATTTGATTCTCCAATTTTTTGATTTCCTTGGCTGGAAAACAGAGGACTATATCAGCTTGATAATCGAGGTTAGTTTCTTTCTCGATATTAACATTGAATTTAGTAGCCAGATCGCTAAGAGTGTAATATTTATTATTATTTTGAGTGAATATCTTTATTTCATTTCGGCAGGATTGAGTCAGCTCATTATTTTTTTCAACTTCAATGGAGTAGCCCATTTTTTTAAATATATTTTTTATTTGATGTTCATTTTGATAATTTTCAGAAATCAATACTATTTCAGCGGCTTCTTCGGCGATTTTCTCTTTCTCTTTTTTTATTTGTTCTAAATTAAAAATGTTGGTCACTAGATTTTGAATCTCCTTATAATTACCAGTTCTTGAAACTAAAATAAAAGCATTTACATTTCCTAATAAAACGTGAGAAACCGCTAGTAATGAATTTGAGCTCCAGGCATCTAAAACCTCAGTGTTCATTTGATAAGTGTTAATATTATTGAAAATTTCGATGAAAGCCGGAATCTCATCTAATTGGATATTGGTTTGAATATTTTCTCCTAGCACATTCAAGAGACCAATGAATTTAATTGGGTTAACAAAATTATTAATTGACAGTGCTCGTCTTTTGGCGGCTGAAATAATTTCTTGCTGTCTTTCCAGTCGAGCAAAGTCACCGCCGGTGACATGTCGAACTCGGGCATATTTCAAGGCCATGTCACCGTTTACTAGGTGAGTGCCTTTGTCAATTTTAAAAGTTTCGTAAGAAGTTCCGGGGCCAGGATAGCGATGATCCACAATATCCTGGTCTACCTGAATAATTATTCCGCCTAGCTCATCGATAACTTGTTTAAATCCTTCAAAATTAATTGTTAGATAATAATCGACCGGCTGACCCGTAATTTCCTCCACCGTTTTTTTGATTGAACTAATAGCTGGTTGGCCTTGCTTTTCCAAATTTCTTTTTCCGTAGGTGTAAACAGCGTTGATTTTAGTGTAGGCGTAGGTGTCTGGTATTTTGACGTATAAATCTCGAGGAATAGAGATTAGAGCGGTTTCATAGTTGGTCGGATTAATAGAAGCTAGAATAATAGTGTCGGTCAAATATTGGCCTTTGTGTCCTTCACCCCCCATTCCAAGTAAAAGAATATTTATTCTTTCTGGGCTTGCTCCTCGGAGATTTTTATTATTATTAGTAATCAGATCAGTAGTGGCCGAAAGAAGAGTGGAAGATTTTTGTGGGGTATTGACTAAAATAGTTTTCTTTTCAAAAGAATAAACCTTGACGAATAAATACCCGCCTAATACTAAGCCAATCAAAAGAAGTAATAAAAACAGTCTCACTAAAAACCGAGGCCACATTATTTTGAATTTCTTT
>DAOWHU010000070.1 GCA_030641245.1 bacterium | reverse complement strand
AATTGGAACCACCACTTGGTACGACGGAACTGCTGCTACTGACATAGTCTGGACTTTTGATGGAGAAACTAATGACGGAACTTTTGGGTATTATGAGGATGAAGATGCGTTTGGGTTTACTGGTAGTAGTGTGGGGATAGGTACAACCTCCCCCGGAGCCAAACTCCAACTCAACACCGGAGCAATAGCCACAATCGGACAAATCTTTAAACCTTATTCAACCATAGGAACAGTAACCTTTACTGACGGTGGAGCAGGAGTTCCTGATTTAGATGATATGACTACAGGAGGGACTTTTACAGGAACATCAGCTTTAAACTACAAAGTAGAAATAGAATCCACTGGGATGTCAGATGCTTTCAAATGGTCAGATGATGGAGGTTCTACTTGGGACGCTACTGGAGTAACTATGACTGGTTCTGCTCAAACTCTTAATCATGGAGTCACAATAACTTTTGCTGCTACTGAGGGGCATGACGTAGGAGATTATTGGACTTTCTCAACTACCGCTCAAACCTCTGCTTTAGCTCAATGGCAAGACCCCGCTGGAACTTCTATCGGTGATATTACTTACAATGAACTAGGATTAGCTTTTAATACTGATGATTTGTTTATTGAAAAGTCGAGTGGGAATGTGGGGGTGGGGACGACTAGTTTTGGCACCGATGCGGGTAGTGTTTTAGCGATTGCCTCTAGTACTGCTCCGACTACTAGTATCACCGACGGTATTCAATTGTATGCCGTTGACGCAGCTGGTTCACATGAATTGATAGTTCGAGATGAAGCTGGAAATGCGACTACTCTCTCTCCCCATAATTTCTCATTAATGCCAGAAGAAGAGGAAGTTAGAGAGGCCTTAGCTTGGTCTTACTATTCGGAACGAGATAAAACTGCAATCAATGTTGATATGACCAAGGCGATGAGATTGATAGAGCAACTTTCTGGGAAAAAATTGGTCTATAAGGTTGACTTAGAAACTGGAGAGGAGTTGGAGGAAGAGATTGCGTTTACTGAAAATATCAACCTTTTGTTGAACATAGACGAGCAAGGTGAGACCATTGCGTCTTTGAGAGAAGATTTCGAGAGTTTGTTGTCTCGTTACAATATCGAGAAAGATGGTACTCAATTAAGGTTGGCCGAAATAGAAACGGTGATTGATGGTTTGAACACATTTGATAGTTTAGCGGTTAATCAGCTTTCTTCGCATGAAGAACGGATTACGGCTTTGGAGACAGCGATTGGTTTGGGGGCGATGATTAGCGGAGGCGAATTTGAGATTGATATAATAGCGGGCGATGTGAAATTCGCTGGAGTTGTTACGGCTGAAAAATTAGAAACTGAGGTGATAGTGGCAGGAGAATACACGATAGTCAATAATGAGGTAGCAGAAAATGAAAAGAATACTGGCTCAGCGACAATTTATGGGGGTCAATCCGAAGTGTTTATAGAAAATCTTAAAGTTAAGAGTGATTCAAAAATTATTGTTACTCCGATTGGAAATAGTCCAGTCAATTGGATTATTTCCGAGAAGAAAGAAGGGGAAGGGTTCAGAATCAAATTAATGGAAGTGGCCGAGTTCGATGTGACATTTGATTATTGGATTGTGCAAACGGAGGGATAGTATATAGTATTTTGCACAATGCTAAATTTTCAATTTTTCAATTTTAAAATAGATGAAGATGAAAAAGGAACAATGAACAATAAAGGAGAAAAAATCTATAATTTATAATTTGTAAACAATATTAAATTTTTAATTTTAAATTTATAAATAAAAGAATTAATATTCAATGATCAATATCCAACATTCATTCAACAATCAATACCGAAATGTTCAATGATGTTGCAAATTACAAATTACAAATTTCGCTGTTAGTTTGGATTATTTACAAATTGGACATTGAATGAATATTGGGAGTTGACGGTTGAGTATTTAAGTTCAAATATGTTTTTATTTAAAAAAATATTTAAAGCAGTTTTCTACATCATTATCGCAATGAGTTTTTTTACGTTGGTTGATTTCGGGAGTTTGTCGTTGAAAACGATTATACCGAAATCGGAGACAAGAATCAAAGTGAACGAAGGAGTGGGAGCGGGTGTGATTCGAAATTTAAAAGATGCGACCGAGGAAAATCAAGTGGATTTTCAGGGAGACAATCAAGAAATTATTGATTTAGTTAATAAAGCTCGAGAGGAAGCGGGGCTCGGAAAAGTAAAAGAAAATGAACAGTTGAAACTATCAGCGATGGAGAAAGCTCAGCATATGAAAGATAATGATTATTTTGATCACGTTTCTCCGCAGGGTTTGCAGCCTTGGTATTTTGCCCAAAAACAAGATTACAATTATAAGGCTTTTGGAGAAAATTTGGCGGAAGGATATTTTTCGGCCATATCAGTTCATGAAGGTTGGATGAATAGCCCTGGTCATCGAGACAATATTTTATCGGAAAATTTCAAGGAAATCGGGGTGGCGATTTTGGAATTTCAACAAGATGGGTCCGTCTCGCCGGAGGCTAGCCGAGGCGGGCAGAAAAGCTATTTGATAGTGCAACATTTTGGATCTCAACTAACCCCACAAGATTTAATTACTGAAATAATTTGCGATAAAGACTCTAAAGAAAATTGTGAGGACGCTGAAGACGAAGAAGAAAGAGTTGAGGACTTGATTAAAGAGCAGAAAAAAATTATTGAAAAAGCAAAAGATAACGGGATAGGGAAAAAAGATTTAAAACGACTAGAAGAGAATTTAGATGATTTGAAAGATGCAGAGGATGAATTGGAGGATTATTTGGAGGAGTGTGAGGAGTTCTTGGCGAAATGTGATGCATTTAAATAAAGCTGAAACTTTGCTTAAGAAGGATACAAGATACAAGGACACAAGATACAAACAAATTAGAAATCTCAAATTAAAAATTAAAAACCATCGATTAAAATGGCTAAAGAAAAGAAAAAAATATATGATTCAGAACAAAGAACAACTGATTTTGCCAAAAGAATAATTAGATTATGCAAGGAATTACCCAAAAACATTATAAACAATCCCTTGATTAGTCAGATTGTAAGATCAAGCGGTTCGGTTGGTGCTAATTATAGAGAAGCTAATGATGCATTGGGTAAAAAAGATTTTGTTCATAGATTAAGAATATCGAGGAAAGAAGCCAAGGAAACAAAACATTGGTTAGAACTGATAACTGAAGCTAACTTGGGAGTAGAGAATAAACTTAAAGATCTTAAACAAGAAAATCAAGAATTAATAAACATATTATCGGCAATTATTGTGAAGACTGAAAAAATTAAGAAATAGAGCGTTTGGAAATTTTGATTTTTAATTTGAGATTTGTTTGTATCTTGTGTCCTTGTATTTTGTGGCTTATCGAGAATTGAGTCATGATTGACAGAAAGAGCTTATTTGAGTAGAATTATTGGGTTAGTTGTTGATTCCTACGGCCCCTTCGTCCAGTGGTTAAGACGCCAGGTTCTCATCCTGGTAACACGAGTTCGATTCTCGTAGGGGTCACGTTGCTATTATTATTTTGATATGTATTATATTTATTTTCTTATAGACAAAAATAACGATAGAACGTACGTGGGATTTACTGCCGATTTAAAGAAAAGGATTAAGGAACATAGAGATGGTAAGATTAAATCAACAAAAAAATTTAGAAATTTTAAGGGATATGTTATCGGCAGAGCTAGTTCGATAGAAAAGGCTCGACAAAAAGAAAAGTATTATAAATCTCATGCGGGAAGAAGGAAATTAAGAGTAATCTTAGAAAATATCAAGAGTAGTGGTTAACCCGTCTCATCGGAAATGAGCCGAGGCGGAGACGCCAGGTTCTCATCCTGGTAACACGAGTTCGATTCTCGTAGGGGTCACCACCTTTGGTGGAATTTTCAATAAACCAATTTACAATTTACAATGAATTTACAATTATTTAATTTTCAAATTTGAGCAAAGAATATGATTTAATCGAAAGAACAACTAAATTTAGCGAAGACCTTGTTGTTTTTTGCAAGGGCATAAAACAAGATAATATCAATAAGTCTCTAATAAATCAACTAATAAGATCGGGGACTTCAATAGGAGCTAATTATTGTGAAGCCAACAATGCTTGTTCTAAAAAAGATTTTCAAAATAAAATATTTATTTCGAAGAAAGAAACCCAAGAAACTAAATACTGGCTTCAAATTTTAACTAAAAGTAATCCTGAAAAAGCAAAAGAAGCCAGGGTTTTATGGAAAGAATGCCAAGAATTAATGATGATTTTTCAAAAAATAATAAGTTCTTGTAAAAAGAAAAATTGAAAATTAAGGCATTTTAAAATTGAAGAATTGTTTAGAAATTAGAACTTAGAAATTAGAAATTAAGCGTAGCGTATTATGAACGCCAAGGAATATTTAGAAAATTATAAAAAGGATCTCGAGCCTCTTTTGAGGGGGTATTTTGAGAATAAGAAAAGAAACTTTAAAAAGATTGATCCTTTGGCGGATGAAGCTATGAGGGCTATCGAAAAATTCACGATGTCTGGAGGAAAAAGAATTAGACCGGCCATGGTTTACTATGGATTTTTGTTGGGAGGTGGAGAAGCGGATAAGAAAAATAAAAAAAATATTTTGCAAGCCTCAATGGCCATGGAATTGATTCATTCTTTTCTATTGATCCATGATGACATAATTGATCGTGATAAAAAAAGACACGGGGTGGACACTATGCATGAATATTATAAAAAAGTAGCTGAAAAATTTTTTCCAAAAACCGACAAGGAGCATTTTGGAAATTCAATGGCAATTATAGCGGGAGATCTAGCTGCCTCAATGGCTAATGAGATTCTATTCGAATCTAATTTTTCTTCTGACGTTATTCTAAAAGCCTTAAGGCAATTGCAAAAAGTAGTTTATACTACTATTCCGGGAGAAATGCTAGATGTAGTAATGGAAGCTCGAGGCAAGTCAACTGAGTCAGAAATTTTAAAAATGCATGAAGGGAAGACGGCTTTTTATACATTTGAGGGACCTCTTCATTTGGGAATAATTTTAGCCAGTAATAATTCTGAAAAACTGTTGAGAAATATTTCCGATTATTCGATGGCAGTTGGGAAAGCCTTTCAAATCAGAGACGATATTCTAGGAGTTTTTGGAGATGAAAAAAAGCTAGGAAAACCAATTGGTTCAGATATAATAGAGAGCAAGCAGACTTTATTAGTAATAAAAGTTTTGGAAAATGGAAATGAGGAACAAAAAGAAATAATCCGAGGCTTGCTAGGCAAAAAAGACCTTTCTTCTAAGGAACTAGAATCTTTCAGAAAAGTTGTTATTGAGACGGGAGCTTTAAAATATTCGGAGGATTTAGCAAGAAAATTCTCAAAAGATTCTTTCGAGATGTTAGAAAATATTGATAGTCAAAATTTTGAAGCCAAAGATTTTCTAGGTAAAATAGCAGAATATACGGCAGTAAGGAATTGTTAGGATAGTATCTGGTATCTAGTATTGAGTATCTAGTATGGAAGCGAAAAAAATAAAATCATTTACAGACTTGATGGCTTGGCAAAAAGGCCACAAGGTTGTTTTATCGGTTTATGCAATAACTAAGGAATTTCCAAAAGAAGAAATTTTTGGGTTAACTAATCAAATGAGAAGATGTGCAGTTTCAATTACCAGTAATGTAGCAGAAGGGTTTAGCAGAAAAAACAAAAAAGAGAAGAAACAATTTTATAGAATATCACTAGGATCTTTAACTGAATTACAAAGTCAACTTTTGATTGCAAGAGATGTTAAATATTTACCAAATAAAGAATTTAAGAAAATAGCTGAAAATACAGTAGAAGTACAAAAGTTGATTTTTGGACTAATCAAATCGGCTGTTGATTTTTAAATTTCGAGTTAAATACTAGATACTAGATGCTAACAAGTTTTTATGAAAAACAATTTTCGAAAAAAGATCAATCACGTTGCCATTATTCCTGATGGGAATAGACGTTGGGCAAAAGGCGTTGGAAAAACACCTTCGGAGGGACATCGAATGGGAGCTCAACGGATTGAGGAATTGAGTAGAAATGCCTTGAAAAGCGGGGTCAAATATTTAACTTTTTGGGGATCATCAAAAGAGAATCTCAAGAAAAGGCCTCTGGATGAAAAAAGGGAGTCGCTGAATTTCAATTAATTAATTAGCAAAAAATTGTGTAAGGACCGATATATATTTAAAAATAAACCCAGGATTCAAGTTATCGGAGATTGGCGGAAACAGTTTCCTTGCAAATTGCGAAAAATTTTAGAAAATGGAATTGAAAAAACTAAACATCATACTGAAAACTTTCTAAGTTTTATGTTGGCTTATGATGGAGGAGAAGATGTTCTCTCGGCGGTTAGAACAATCAAGAAGAAAATACTGAAAGAGAAAACTGATTTCAAAATAAATTCTGAATCATTTAGGGAATTTTTGTTATCGAGGGATTTGCCAGAAGTCGATTTGCTTATAAGAACCGGGGTTGAGAACGATCCTCACAATAGTGCTGGTTTTTTAATGTGGCAAACTCAAAATTCTCAGTATCATTTTTCGAACAAATTTTTTCCAGAATTTAAACCAGATGACTTAGTGGAGGCCATCAGAGATTTTGGAAAAAGGGAGAGAAGGATGGGAGAATAGTATATAGTATAGAGTATT
>DAOWHU010000073.1 GCA_030641245.1 bacterium | reverse complement strand
TTGAGCTTGCCAAAAAATTCCTTTGTTTTTTTGACCATTTTGGGCCTCCTTTCTAAAATTGTCAAAGGGCTGTTGTCGAAACCAGTCCTAAAATTAATATTCTTTATAACACTTCACTATAGCATATTTTTAGATAATTGTCAATAGAATCGCTTAACACCGATGAATTAAGGCTTTTCCGACCCGATTTTTACCTATTCAAAGCCCAAAACAAAAAACCCCGAATTTATTCAGGGCTTTAAGTTTCTAGATATCAACTTAGAGACTGCAAAAGGGCAGTCTTGCTAAGATTGATAAGAGTAGAGATCTCTAATCTTAAGTTAACAGTTTTTGCTGTTTTAGGTCGAGTATTCATCTTCACCTCCGTAAGTAAGAGACTGTTGCCAGGTGAAATTTCGTTGTTTCAGCTTTCAGAAAAGATAAACTTTTAAATAGCTTTCAAGAAACTAATTGGAAATTAATCCGAGAAAATCAAATAAAAATTTAACTGGCATTGCACTTTTATAATAGAAATAACACCAGGTAACAGTCTCTAAATATTCAGTTGTAAAGGTTCTAATTAATAATTATTTTTGTTTTCTTTTCGACTTATTCTAAACAGATTATTTAGCTTAAACGCCCTTACTACTCGCTTAAATAACCTATTCGGAATAAGTCAAAATCAGATATTAAACTTATTCCCCAATAAAATTTCAAAGGAAATTTAATGAATTTTTGATACAACGCCGTTAAAAAAATTTTAGAAATGCCTTAGTATTGGTAAAAATTTTTAAACAAGTTGCAGAGAAAATTAGTGAATTTAACTGAAAGTTTATTGGGAAATGAGTTTACTAAGCTATGAAGTTTTCTGAAATTGACTCGTTCGGAACTATTTTCATTTTTACATTGATTTTTTGTCTTAATTATTATGACTTCTTAGGTTTTCAATTCCAACAAACGCTCCTCCTCTTTTTCCAGAATCCAGATATTGAAAATCGTAATTATAAATAAACCAGCAATTAACAGCATAAACCCCGTTTGATTAAACCAAAGTCGCACTGTGCCAATTAGATTATTTTGATTATTTTGATCGGAACTCAACATTGCCACTACCTGATTATCTTCAGTATCTTGTTCTTCTTTTTCAATCAGATATTCAGCAAAATATTTGTCAGGAACTTTGCTAAAAATAGCTATTTTTTGATCATCAACAGCTTTGATTAAAACATTTTCCTTCTTGATGTCTAGGCCCTTCAGAGAAATTAAATTAACGTAAATATCGTCTTTCAGTTTTTCTAAGGGATATTCTTCAGTTCCAACTACAGCTTCGACTCCTTGGGGATTTCCAGTAACTTCAGCTGAGACTAACATCTCGTCTTCTTCGCTACCCTTCCAAAAATGAATTGAGCTTTGAGCGATGATCACTCTGTCCTCAAGGATAGTTGGCTCTGGCTCCTCCTTGAAGTTCTCCGGGATCGGATCACTGTCTCTTAATGAATTCCCAAAAACCTGCACTGCAATTTGAGTCTCTTTATTGTTAATGAGCCCTCTTTTAACTGCCACTCCAATCTCTTTATATTTAGTCGATAAAATATTTTCTTTATGAGTTTCACTTTTCATCCAAGCATCGTGAACAGCAAAAGCAGTCTCAAAATCCATCCCCAGGTTTTCTCCGGCAAATCGGTAAGAATAACCAGCTCGATCAAACCAATACCAAGGATCTAAGCCTTCAAGAGAGGTGTGAGAAAAATAATCATTGCCCAACATATCTTGAACTTTCAATTTTGCCACTTCATTTAAAATATCATTCTCCACTAACTGCTCTAGACCCTGAGCAACTCTCTCTTGATTGGTATAGTTAACAATCTGATTTTCAATAGCATCATTAGCACTAGCGACATCCACCCCTAAAAACGACAGTACCGCCACTGCTATAAAAAGTATTAGATTGTTTTTTAAAATTTTGGTTTTCATTTTTGTTTAATTTATTGTCACGCAATTATAAATTCAGACAAATTTTGGGGATTATTTTTTGAGAAAAGTTCAAGGAAAAAATAAGCATTCGAGTAAAATGTATTTAACATACATTGAATGAGAAGCGGAATTTTTGACAAAGAAATTTTCCAAAAAATGATTTCCAAAATAAAAAGCAGTTCGCAAAAACAATTACAAACCACCAAAGTGACAAAAATATTAACTTACACAAGCATTATATACCCAAAACGACCTCTTGTCAATGGAATCAGATGATATCTAGATACTTCTGTTCTTTTTTCTAGCCACGATACAAAAAACAACCTTTCGGTTGTTTACGCTCAATATTAAATACAATATACCGAACACTAAAACGAACAGATTAGTTAAGACGGTTAGAACTAGTTTTGTGGAAATTTAGTCTAATTGTCGATTTTTTTCAAACAAAAAAGGCCTGGGTCGGTTTAAATCCAAGCCTTTTCTTTTTTAAATATTTCTAAATAAATAATGAGACAACTGCCACTACGTAAAAGATTATTACAAAAAACTTATACGTCCTCTTGTTGAAATCGGCGGTAGCGATAATAGTAGCGGCAACGATAATAGCGATGGTGGCGAAGGCGAAGGCGGAGGCGAAGGCGGAGAAGGCGAAGGCGAAGGCGGCGAAGGCGAAGGCGGCGGAGGCGAAGGCGGCGGAGGCTAAGCTAGAATCTTTAGCGTAAAGAATATTAGCTACAATCATTAAAAAAATTGCCGATATCATTAAAATAATATAAACAGCCAATTGTTTTTTACCAACTTTTTCTGTAACTTTATTTATTGTTTCTATTCTGCCTTCTTCAAAAATAACTACCTTGCTGAAGTTGCTCTTTTCAACAAAATGAAAGAAGTCTACTCTTTTGGTCTGATTAATAGTCTTAGGTCCAGCTGGGATTTCCCTTCCTGGAGATTCCCAGGCCAGTCTTTCTTCTTTTGTGGCTTTTTTCCATTCCTTGTATAATTCT
>DAOWHU010000098.1 GCA_030641245.1 bacterium | reverse complement strand
GTTTGACTGAAAATTGGTCGGATAGTTCAGTCTAATAAACGAGGGGTTAAAACGGCATCGTCAGAAGGTCGAGCCTCTCTTTTAATAAATCGAGAGCCGTTCATTTTTCCACTAGCGTAAAATTTTTCTTCGTATTCTACCATTAAAGGGAAGTAATTCATTCCTTCTATTCGACAGTTACTCATAGTAGCATTGGCCATTATTACCGTGTCTCCATATTGAACAGTAACACTTCCGTTAGCTTGTTGCGCAAAAGTACCAGTCTCAACGATCAAATCTTGACCGTTAATTTTCTTAACAAATTTTTGTTCTTGCATAATTTTTGTTTTGATTCGCAGACCATAAGTTTGGAATTTGTTAAATTCCTCTGCTTAGCCGTCTACAAATCAAAAATTATTAATTAAATCATCTCCAACCCTAACATTTTAAATCATTAAAGTCAATTCGAGGAGGTTAGCGATTGTTGCTTTTACAGAAAAACCTATAACTTTAGTTAATTTTTATGGAAAAGAGTCTGAAAATAGTTTCTTAAAAGCCCTATTTGAAAGTAAAAACTCTTTACAGCCTCAAATGATTGTGTTATTTTATCATAAGTTGTTAAAGGTGATTGGAAGCAATTGCCATAAGGTATTTTTTAAATCACTCATATTTAAATCTCAGCTTTCCTGTCTATTTTTTAAAATAGATTTAGCTGGCTTAAGGTTTGGGTAGAGGAACTAAGGTAAATATTAAAAATTTTAATCATGGTAAAAGAAGTAACCAAAAAAGAGACTGAAGATATTAAGGAGAAAGTAAAAAAAGAAACTAAATATAACCTTTCAGTGATGGAGTTGTTGGAAAGCGGAGTTCATTTCGGACATAAAAAAGCGACCAGAAATCCTAAAATGAACCCTTACATTTTTGGTGTTAGACGCGGAGTTAACATTATTAATTTAGAGAAGACTATTCAAAAATTTCAAGAAGCTTTGGGATTTATAGAGCAGCTGGTAGAAAAAAATGGAAGAATTATTTTAGTTGGTACAAAAAAACAAGCCAAAGCTTTGATTAAAGAAGCGGCCGAAGAAACAAAAATGCCCTATGTTAACGAGCGTTGGATCGGTGGGGCTTTTACTAATTTCAAAGTTATTTCAAAAAGATTGAAGTATTTGAAAGAACAAAAGGAAATTGTCAGTGAAGATAAGCTTTCTTATTTAACTAAATTAGAAAAGAGTCGACTCAACAAAGAAGTTAAAAATATGGAAAGTCGAATGGGTGGTCTTTTGGGGATGACCCAGTTGCCAGAAGCTATTTTTGTTTTAGATATTGACAAAGACCAAATTGCGGTTAGAGAGGCTCAGAAACAAGGAATAAAAGTAGTGGCGCTAGTTGATACCAACAACGATCCAGATGGACTAGATTACTTTATTCCAGCTAACAACGATGCCTTGTCGTCTTTGAGATATATTTTAGGAATCATTTCTCAAAAAATCAATGAAGCTCAAGAAAAAAATATTTCTAGAAAATAAAACATAAACTAATCTTTACGATTATGATGAAAATAATAAAAGAAATCCGAGAAGAAACCGGGGCAGGCGTAGTAGATGTAAAAAAAGCTCTGGATGAAGCTAAGGGGGATAAAGAAATTGCCAAAAAAATTCTTCGACAAAAAGGGCTAGAAAAAGCGGGTAAAAAGAAAGATCGATTGGTCAAAGAAGGCCGGATTGGTTTTTATGTTCATTCTGACGGTAAACAAGCTGCCATGATTAAAGTTTATTGCGAAACTGATTTTGTGGCCAGGAACGAAGAGTTCAAGGATTTGGCTCGTGACTTGGCAATGCAAGTGGCTGCTATGAATCCAGTTGCTGTTAACAAGGAAGATATTTCCAAGGAAATTATTGCTGAACAAAGAGAGTTTTGGAAAAAAGAATTGGCTAAAGAAAAAAAATCAGAAGATATTAAGAAGAAAATTCTTGAAGGAAAAGAAAACAAACTTCGGTCAGAAAAAGCCTTGATGTCTCAAAATTTTGTTAAAGATCCAGATAAAACCGTAGAAACTTTGGTTAAGGAAAAAATTGCCAAATTAGGGGAGAACATTGAGATAGGCGAATTTGCTAAGTTAGAAATTTAATTAGCATAACTTTATATTATGATAGTTAGATTCTTCGGATGGGATCAGCCTAAAAATATAGAAAGCAACTTAGAGAATGTTAAGAACAGGGATATTTTGGCTGTTAAACATAGTTGGGGCGGGGTCTATTTAGCCAAAGTGCTGTTAGTTGATCAAGACATTGAAAATGAAGATTCGGTTGGGTCAGCTTTGCGGAAAGCAACCGATGAAGATTTTAAAAAAATATGTAAAAATAAAACTCAAGAGACAAAAATTTTGACTGATATTAAGAAGAAGGTCAGAAAAGCTGATTTAGCGATGAAGATTTTTGAGACAAAATTAAGCATTGATGAAAAATGTTTAGTAGTAGCCTTCATAGCTGAAGGACGAGTTGATTTTAGAAATATTGTTAGAGAGCTTTCTAGTCAATATCAAAAGACAGTTCGTTTTCAACAAATTGGTTCTAGGGATGAAGCTCGACAAGTTGGAGGTTACGGGATTTGCGGAAGAGAATTTTGTTGTCGAAAATTTCCAGGTTCTTTAAAAAGTATTACTACTGAAATGGCGCGTTGTCAAATGGTTTCCCATCGGGGGACAGAAAGAATTTCCGGAGCCTGTGGTCGATTGATGTGTTGTTTGGGTTTTGAGGCGAATCAATATCAGGATTTGCTTAAAGAACTTCCTAAAAAAGGAGATAAAATCGAAGTGAATGGAGAAAAAGGTGAAGTTCTTGATCTGAATCCTATCGTCCAAGAAGCTAAAATTAAAATGAGCGATAATCGAATCATTAACGATGTCGGTCCCCGTAACGGACGCCGCAACGAGGTGATCCAGCCCCGCCGCTTCAGCCGCTGCAGCGCCGGGTAGAGCGAGCCCTGGTTCACCTGAAAAACGTCCTCCGACATCTGCTGGATACGCTCCGAGATCCCCCAGCCGTGCAGCGGATCGAGCGAGAGGATCTTGAGGACCAGCATGTCGAGGGTGCCCTG
>DAOWHU010000010.1 GCA_030641245.1 bacterium | reverse complement strand
TCTTAATGTGTTTATGGGTAATAACAATTTTGATTATTCCGTTTTTCATAATTACTGCCCTGATGATTTCAGAAGCCGATTCATTGATCCAGGAAATGCAATATAAAAATATTTCTATCAATTTAGATGTCGTGAAAAGTTGGCCAATTATAAATAACTTCGATTTCAATCAAACCCTCCAATCTACCGACGGATTTAACCAAATAACAAAGAGTGCCGGAAACATTAGTAATTATTTGTTTTCAATGGTAAAGGCCATTTACAAAGGAACCAGTAATTTCATTTTTATCTTGGTAGTTTGTTTCTTCGCCCTTTATTATTTTTTCAAAGATGGTAATCGGATTCTTAAAAAAATAATGGATTTAAGCCCCTTACCTTCCGATCAGGAAAGAGAGCTTTTTGAAAAATTCAACACTATGACTATTGCCACAATTAAGGGAACTTTAATAATCGCCTTGATACAGGGAATTCTAATGGGAATTACCTTTTGGATAGCCGGCGTTCAAGCTCCAACCTTGTGGGGACTTTTCACCGCTTTAATTTCTATCATTCCTCTTTTAGGCGCTTTCTTGATTTGGCTTCCGGTTGGATTAGTTTTATTAGCCTTAAATTATTACTGGCAAGGAATCTTCGTTTTGGTTATCGGAGCAGTGGTCATAAGTAGCATTGATAACTTTCTAAGACCAAAACTAATTGAAGGTCAAACCAGTCTTCACCCTTTGCTAGTCTTTTTGGCTACTATCGGAGGAATTGTATTTTTCGGACCATTGGGTTTTGTAGTCGGACCAGTACTAGTAACCTTACTAATAGCCTTGTTGGAAATCTACCAAACTGGACACGTCAAAAATCCCACTTTGAAACGCCTTTTATAAAAAATAAAACTAAAAAATGGAAATAAACTATCTACACATCTTTATCCCCATTTTAGTCGGGGGAATCGCCCAAGTTACCAAATTTACAATATTCTCAATTAAACACGGTTTAAAATGGCGTTATTTTTTCACTCATGGTCATATGCCCTCTTCTCACAGCGCTTTCGTGGCCGCTTTAGTTGTAACCACTGGATACCTAGCTGGAATCAATAGCGCTGTTTTTTTAGTCGCCTTCTCTCTGAGCATCATCATAATTGACGATGCCTTAAGATTAAGAATGTATTTAGGAGACCAAGGTCGTTATCTAAATATGTTAGTCCATACTTTAAAAATGGATTCCAAAAATTTTCCCAAATTAAAAGAACGGATTGGACACCGCTCTTCAGAAGTTTTAGCTGGTATTGTTTATGGAGTAATTTTATCAGGTTTTTTTCTCTGCCTCTTTTCTGGGCTAGGCCTTATTGTAACTTAGGATTTCCCGAATAACCTGCTTGTCATTCCAAGGCACCTTCTTAGAACCAATCATCATATTTTCTTCGGCTCCTTTGCCAGTAACTAAAACAATGTCCCCTCTTTTTGCAATTTCGAAAGCCTTTTCTAGGGCTTTTTTTCTATCCACTATCATCAACAACTTATTTTTGTCTTTAACCCCTCTTTCGATCTCTTTTATAATTCGGACTGGATCTTCCGTGTAGGGATCTTCATTGGTAATAATCACGCTATCGGCAAACTTAGATACTATCTCACCTATAATTGGCCGTTTGCCTCGATCTCGATCTCCGCAACTCCCAAAAACCCAGATTAACTTAGCCTTCTTTTTAGTTTTGAAATCTTTCATCATCTGACCAACTTTTTCCATAGAATCAGGAGTCAAGGCATAGTCAACAATTGCGTTGATTCCTTTTTCATTTTTTACAAAATCCATCCGACCTGGAATGTTTTCTATCTTTTCCAAACTACTACTAATATTTTCTAGGGAAATTTCTTGAGAAACTCCTACACAAACCGCCGCTAAAGCATTCTCAATATTAAATTGACCCGGGATGTTTAATTTAAAATCAATTCCCTTGATTTTAAAGACACTTTTAAAATTCTCAAATTGTACTTCCTGCAGAATCAGATTATTTCCATTCTCAATATTAATGATTTTTTCGTTGAAACTGTATAAATAATTTTTATCGAATTGTTCCAAAGCAAAATCCTCAAACCCTTCCGTATCCTTATTAACAACCCCAATTTTTTCAACCTCACTTTGAGATTTTGCAGTAATCTCAAAAAGTTTTCTCTTGATCTTTCGATAATCTTCCATTGTAAAATGATAATCCAAATGTTCTCGAGTTATGTTAGTCATAACCGCAATATTATAACCAACTCCCCATACTCTAAATTGATCTAACGAGTGTGAAGATGTTTCCAAAACCAAATACTCGCAATCATTTTTAGTAGCCTTCCTAATAAACTGCTGAAGCTCCCAAGCAGACTGAGTAGTAAATTTAGTTTTATTCACCCATTCCTCTTCGCCAATCTTAAAATTAATCGTAGAATAGACCGCTACCTTTTTCCCTGTATCTTCTAACATTTTTCCAATCATTTGAACTGTGGTAGTTTTTCCGTTAGTTCCCGTAACTCCAATCACGATAATTTTTTTAGAAGGAAAGCCAAAAAAGACATTGGCCCAAATAGCTCGCCATAAATGATAAATATTTTTAATTTTTTGAATCCCTCTTTTGATATTCATATTAAGCTATTAATCTCTTTAACAGTCATAGGGACTGTTTCCAAACCCCAATTTTCGTCTAAATTTATAAATTTTAGCTACAACTTGTTTCGTAAAGTTCGCAAATACACCATATTTACTAACTTTCTTTAACTGCGTTTCGCTTAAAATTTATAAATTTAGTTCGAAAAGCGAGCTTGGAAATAGTCCCTTGCAAAACTCGATAAATAAAATATTTAAGCGGACATAAAATTAAATCATAGCAACCTGGAAAAATAAGCGGTTCACAATCCGAACAAAACCCTTTCTTAAAACGAGTAACTCCCGCCCATTTTTTCTTATTCAAATTAACTGCTATTCCACCAAAATCATATTTTTTCATTCCCTGCTCTTTAGCCTTCTTGATGGCTTCCCACTGGAGTAAATAGTTGGCCATAAGGCTTCGATTCTCGTTAGAAGATGCTCCATGCAAATAAGTAGCTACACCTCCGAAAAAACTTATCAAAATCGCTCCCACCGCTTTATTTTTGTTGTAAGCTATCATCAAACTCAAATTCTCTTGAGGAATAATTTCCAGCATTTTTTGATAATAATCCTTCTCGTGAAAGTTGACTCCATCTCTCTGGGCGGTTTCTTGAACTAGTTTCCAAAAGACTTCTAGTTCTTCCGCTTTTTGAGAAATTTTAATTTCAGTCCCCTTCTTTTCCGCCAAGCGAATATTATACCGGGTTTTCTGTTTCATTCCTGCTA
>DAOWHU010000028.1 GCA_030641245.1 bacterium | reverse complement strand
TTTTCGAATTAAATTTATAAGTTTTAAGCGAAACGCAGTTAAGGAGAGTTGGTAAATATGATGTATTTGCAAACCTTACGAAACAAGTTGTAGCCAAAATTTATAAATTTAAACGAAAATTGGAGTTTGGGAACAGTCCTTTATATTACAAATAAAAAAACAAACGCTCCGTCGGAAGTTCATAAAACCTCACTAAGGACGACGCTTGCCGTGGTACCACCTTAATTTAATTGTCGAAAATGACAACTCTTACTTTATTGATTATTACGGATCAAACCGACGAATTCTAATAATTTGAAAATCTCAAACTTTCTTTTCGCAGCTCCGGAGAGATACCTCCATCACAGCCTTTGAAACATTTGAATTCACTTTAAACCAAAAACTGTTTTTTGTAAAGAAGACTAATTGCCAAAAATTGAGGGAGTGTGTTAGTATTTCAATATAACCAATAAAAATTGCAAAATGCTAGAAAATTTCAATCAATTCAAAGAAAGGTTAACCGAGGAAAAAAATAGAATCGAAATGGAACTTCGGAAAATCGCCAGCCAAGACTCGGAAGGTGATTATAAGGCTGAGTTTGAAGATTACGGTCGAGAACGAGAAGACAACGCCAGCGAAGTAGAAAATTATACTGCCAACCTGGGAGTGACTGAGTCTTTGGAAAGAGAGTTAGAAAAAATCATTCTAGCCCTTAAAAAAATAGAAAATGGAACTTATGGTAAATGCGAAAAATGCCAAAAAGATATTCCGGAAAAACGTTTGGAGGTTTATCCGGCCGCTCCACACTGCGTGGAATGCCAATAAAATAAAATTTGGATTTATCACGGTTATTCTGATCATTCTGGCAGATCAACTTGTCAAATATCTAGTCGTCCAAAAAAACCTGCCTGATTGGAAGGTTTTTTCAACCGTTCTTTACAACCCAGTCTTATCCCTGAGTCTCTCCTTCCCTCCTCTTGTTTTTGGAGTCGGCTGGTTTTTGGCCATGCTCAGTCTATTATTTCTAATCTATAAATTCAAAAGTTGGTTTTTGTTGCTGGTTTTAGCGGGAGCTTTGTCGAATTTGATTGATCGTTTGTTTTTGGGAGGTGTTGTTGATTATCTTTCAATTTTAAATTTTCCAATTTTTAATCTAGCCGACTCTTTTATTAGCCTAGGTTTTTTATTCTTTTTGCTCAATTTGAAAAATAGTCTTGACTTTTTCTAGTTTTGGGTATATACTCATAATGGTATTAATTATTAATTCAAAGTTATGCCTAAACTAGATCAAACAGGACCTCAAGGAAAAGGACCTGGAACAGGAAGAGGTTTAGGACGTTGCCAGAATAGCAATGCCCAGACCAAAGAAAATTTTCCTGGTTTTGGAAGAACTCCAAGACAAAACGAAGATTGCAGACGAGGTCTTAGACAAAACCGAAGAAATACTCCCTTGAGAAATCAAGCCGGAGAAAACGTTTCTAAATAATTTTGTCAGCCAATCCTGCTTTTGGGACTATTTTCAAACCAATTTTTGCAATAAAAAACAGTCCCTTCCTAGCAGGATTTCCGCTATATCAAGAATAATCAACGATAATTTTTAATCTTAAACATGTCCAGACCTAGATTATGTCGAAAAATTAATTTCAACCCTCAGGTGACCTATTTTAAGCCTCAGGGGGTGCCTTTGAGACTTTTAAAGAAGATGGAACTCACCACCGAAGAGTTAGAGGCCTTGCGATTAAAGAATCTAAAAAATTTAGACCAGCATCAAGCGGCCAAAATAATGCAAACCTCTCAAAGCACTTTTCAAAGAATTTTAGCCTCCGCTTATAATAAAATAACCCAGGCCTTGATAAAGGGACAAGCTATAAAAATAATTAAACAACCTTAGTTTAGTTTCTTTTTGTATTTTTCAAAAAATTTTGGTAACTGCGAGTGGAGCTTCTTCGGTAACGTTTTAAGTGTAAACCATCCAATTTCGTCAAACTTGTGCGGTTCTTTATTAGAAACTACTTGCGGATTAACTAGCACTTTAAAATCTAAACCCAACCAATGGGTTTTTTTGTTATTAATACTCCTATAAACATTCCTAAATCCCAAGAACTCGGCTTCCAAAATTCTAACTCCTAGTTCTTCTCCGATTTCTTGTTGAAGTCGTTTTTCAACCTCGTCTGCAAACTCTAAAGTTCCTCCTCCGGTATCCCATTTTCCTTGCTCATCCCGACAATTTTTTCCTCTCTTTTGCATCACAAAATTTCCTTGACCGTCATGACAAAACCAGCAAACACAAATTCCCGTATAATCTATTCCGGGTCTCATAACTTCTTTTAAAAATATTTACGTTGTTTTAATTTGTCAGGAAGATACTGTTGCCTGGAACTATCTCCTTTGGGAGTATACTTATAATTTTTCCCATAACCAAGATTTTTCATTAGCTTGGTGGGAGCATTCCGAATCTGAAGCGGAACTGGGAGATTGCCTAAATTTTTTACATCTCGCTTAGCCTGGTTGTAAGCCTCATAGGCTAAAATACTTTTTTTGGTTTTGGCTAGATAAATTACACATTGTGCCAAGTGAACGTTGCATTCAGGCATCCCAATTTTGTGACAGGTCTCAAATACGTTATTAGCCAAAACCAAGGCGTGATTATCAGCCAAACCCACATCTTCCGAGGCAAAACGTATTAATCTTCGCGCAATATAAAGTGGGTCTTCTCCGCCCTCTAGCATTCTTACTAGCCAATAGACCGAGGCATGAGCGTCTCCCCCTCGCATTGACTTATGCAAAGCCGAAATAATATTATAATGCTCTTCTCCGTCCTTATCATAGTATAGATGAGATTTTTGAAGCACCTCTTTAACTAACTCTGGAGTAATTTTTTTGTTTTGAGACAAACAAGCTTCCAAAGTATTCAAAGCCATCCGAGCATCGCCATTAGACAAGGTAGCAATCATCTTAATTATTTCCGGTTTAACCTGAGGTCCTTTTTTGACAAGGGCTTTTCTCAAGGCTTTTTGAAGAATTTCTGCTAAATCTTTGGCTTTTAGTTTCCCGAGAACCAACACTCGAGTTCGAGAAATCAAAGCCGAATTAACTTCAAAACTAGGATTTTCAGTAGTCGCCCCAATTAAAATTATTTCGCCCTTCTCTACACAAGGAAGCAGAGCGTCCTGTTGAGCTTTATTCCAGCGATGAATTTCGTCTAAAAATAGAATGGTTTTCTGTTTGTTCTTGGTATTTTCAACCGCTTTTTTGATTATAGCCAATAGGTCTTTTTTACCACTACTAACAGCACTGAGTTTCAAAAATTCGGCTTGAGTCTGCTTAGCAATAATCCCCGCCAAAGTGGTCTTGCCTGTTCCAGGAGGTCCCCAAAAAATCATCGAAGGCAAAGTATCATTTTCGATGGCCTGACGCAAAAAGCTGTCTTTTCCTATTAATTTTTCTTGCCCCACAAAATCATTAAAATTGGTGGGTCGAGCTAGGTCGGCTAAAGGTTTCATTAGCTTATTTTAATTTCATTTAATTTAAACTCTAGTTAAGCAAATGTAGCATAAAAAACGCCGTTTTAAAATATCTAAATTTGATTATCGCAAAGAGCAATAAAGGTTACGATGATAAAAAGCTTCGAATAAAGAGAACAGCGCCCCAAAAACAAACAACCAGTTTAGGGAAGCCCAAAAAGAAATAACCAAAATTAATAGTAACATTGCTATTCTTCCTAAAGTTAAACAAATTTCTCGAAAAACAATAAATTCATCAATCAAATGTTTTTGCCCAGCTGCTTTTTCAAAAACCAGAGTATTGAGAGGAATCTTATAGAAAATTTGAGTGAGTTTGTGAAAAATATCGATTACAAAAATATGCAAAGCAGTTAAAATAAAAACCTTCAAGAACCAGGCCACCGCGTAGAAAAATCCACCAAATTTCACCAATTTATTTTTACTCTTTTTAGTTCCATCCGCTTTTTTTC
>DAOWHU010000052.1 GCA_030641245.1 bacterium | reverse complement strand
GAAAAAAAATGATTGAAAAATGGAACGAAAATATTAAAAGATTTTCTTGGGAAAAATGTGGTAGAGAAACGGCGGAGGTGTTATTAATGTATGGAAATGAGAACAAAGGCTAAAAATGAAATAGCATTGGTTCATGATTTTTTAACCAATGTTGGAGGGGCGGAAAATGTTTTAAGAGTAATTGCTGGCATTTATGAAAAGTCGGATATTTTTACTCTAATTTCTGATAAAAAAATTCTCAAAGATTCAGAATTTAATTGGCTCAAAAAGAAGCGAGTTTTTTCTAGTTTTTTGCAGAAGTTTCCTAAATTTTTGAAAAATCGTAAGAAGTGGTTATTGCCTTTTATGCCAACTGCAGTGGAGACTTTTGATTTTCGAGATTATAAATTAGTAATTTCATCTTCGGGGGCTTTTGCTAAAGGGATTGTAGTGAAATCAAAAGTTATTCATATTTGCTATATGCATTCGCCTTTGCGATATGTTTGGGATTGGTATCATGAATATTTGGAAGAAAACTATTTTAAAGGGAAGACCAAAATTTTCGTTAGACTATTTTTAAATTATTTAAGAATGTGGGATCGGGCTTCGGCGATGCGACCGGATTATTTAATTGCTAATTCTAAATATACTCAAGCTCGGATTAAGAAATATTATAATCGAGATAGTCAGGTAATTTATCCTCCAGTTGAAGTCGAAGATTTCAAAGCGACCAAAGAAAACCAGGGCTATTTTTTAACAGTTTCAAGATTATCAGCCTATAAACGAGTCGATACTCTAATTGATACTTTTGACAAGTTGGGTTTGCCTTTGGTAATTGTTGGCGATGGCCCAGAACGGAAGAGGTTGGAAGAAAAAATAAAGAAAGCGGAAAATTCTCAGAAAATTAAAATAGTAGGAGCAATTAAACGAGAGCGGTTGATTAAACTTTATGAGAGTGCCCGAGCTTTTGTTTTTGCTTGCGAAGATGATTTTGGAATTGCGGTAGTAGAAGCGATGGCGGCTGGAAAACCAGTGGTGGCTTTAAAAAGGGGGGGGGCGGTTGAAACGGTTATCGAAGGAGAAACTGGAGAATTTTTTGATAATTCAGATGTTGGAACAATCGCCAATGTAGTGCAACGGTTTGTCGAAAATGAAAACAAATATGATTTTAGGAAAGTTAGGAAACAGGCGGAGAAGTTTAATCGGAAAAAGTTTGAACAAGAGTTAACTAGGTTTGTGGACCAAATTCAAAAAGTTGGCTAGAAAGATGTTTTTAAAATTATTCCGAAGCTCAAATTGTTCCAAATTGTTCCAAGTCAAATCTAAATGACAAATACTTAAAAGTGCGGTTAAAATATTTTAGAAGCGTCTACAGACGCGTCTATGGTGTATACTAAAAATAAATATTGAATAAAAAATATGAAACTACTTTTAACTTCAACGGGGATCACCAACGAATCGATCAAAAAAGCGCTGGAAGAATTAGTTGAAAAGCCTTTGGGTGAGTTGAAGATAGCTTTTATTCCTACGGCGGCTAATGTCGAGAAAGGAGGGAAAGAATGGTTAATAAAGAATTTTAATGAATTTAAAAACTTAGGTTTTAAAGAAATCGATGTTGTTGAGATTGCTGTTTTGTCGGAGGATGTCTTGAAAGAAAGATTAGAAAATGTCGATGTTTTAGTTTTTGGTGGGGGTAATAACTCTTATTTGAATTATTGGCTAACTAAGTCTGGTTTAAAAGAAATGTTACCAGAGATGTTAAAAAGTAAAGTCTGGGTTGGTATTAGCGCTGGTAGCATGGTGACTTCTAAAAAAATTGAGTTAGGAGAATTTGACGAAAAATATTTTGGCGTTGACGACAAAGAATCGGGATTAAAAGGGCTGGGCTTAACCGATTTTTATGTTAGTCCTCATTTCAATTCTCCTAATTTTCCAAAACTGAGAACTACTAGGTTGGAGGAAGCGTCAAAAGATTATCCTGATCCAGTTTATGCTATTGATGATCAAACTGCCATTAAAGTGGTTGATGGAGAAATTGAAGTAATTTCTGAAGGAGAGTGGGAGAAGTTTTAAACCTGCCGGCTCGAAAATTGTGAATTAACCCTGTCAAATAATTTCAAATTAATTTGAAATTAGGCAAAGCCTATTTAACTGGGTGAAAAATTAAAGCGATTAGAATGATTGAATCTGAAAATATAAATAAAGTTGTCTGGTCTCGACTAGCTAGAATTTACAAACAAAACCGCGTTTCCGGTGCTTATCTTTTCATCGGCCCTCGAGGCTTAGGAAAATTAGATTTAGCGTTTAATTTTATGGAGTTGGATGAAAAGCTAAAAGGGCAGCGAAAATTGATCGAAACGGGAGCGCATCCAGATGTGATTTTAGTTAGACCTCAAATCGAAGAGAAGAAAGGAAAGACTAGAGAGAAACAAATTTCCATTGATCAGGTTAAGCAGGCTTTGAAAATGTTTAGTTATTATCCTCAGGAAGCGATTCGAAAATTTTTGGTGATTGATTCAATCGATAAATTGACTTTAAATGCCGCCAATAGCTTATTAAAAACTATTGAAGAATTATCGGGAGATTACATTGTCATTTTAACTGCTTCTGGAGAAGGCGGAGTTTTAGATACTATTAAATCTCGTTGCCAGCGAGTTTATTTCAATCTAAAAAGTGAAAATGAAATTCATCAATTTTTAAAGAAGCAAGATGGTAGTTTGGATGAAAAGATTTTGAAAAGTATTGTTTTCTTGGCTCGGGGTAGAGTCAAAGAGGCCAAGAAATTTTTAGTTGATTCAGATTATAGGGAGAGGCGTTTGGGGAAGCTTGAGGAATTCAAAAAGGCTCTTCGGGGAGATTTAAGAACTGGTTTTCAGGTTGCTCACGATGAAGCTAAAGATCGTCAAATATTTTCAGAATATTTAGTGGACTGGATTTATTATTTAAATAGTTTTTTAAAACAAAATATTTTTGAAGCTAGGGATGTTAGAGTTCAAAAAAAAGTTTTTCAAATTTCTAGGAAATTGAATGAGGCTCGAGAGATTTTGAGGAGTAATCAGAATGTTAATGCGAGGTTGTTGTTAGAGAATTTCTTTGTACAAATAAAATAGGGAGAAGGTCTACCAATTTGATACATTTCTTTGTCGAATTTTCCGTCATTCGCTCAATGTACCATTGAGTACATTTCTCTCAGTACTCAAATTCTTCTCGAACCGTATTCAAATTGATAAGGCTTGAGTTTTTGGTGAATGAGACATAAAAATCAATAAAAAACAAAAAAATAGATGAAAAAAATAATAAAGTGGATAGAAAAGAGAAAAAAGAAGGCTGCTAAGAAATCTATCTTGTCAAAGGTCGGTACGGCAAAGGGCAGGCGGTTTATTCCGAGAAGGAAAAAGATATTTGATGGAATTACGAGCTTTTTGATGGTTGTTTTGCTCGTTATTATTGTCGTTATTTTAGGGATTACTTGTTGGAAAGAAAGAAACATTGAATTAGATTTTAAATTTTTTAGTCAACTTAGATCAGCCAAGGAATCAAATCAAATTATCAGAGGAGATCGAATTATAATTTCTTTTAGTGGTCCAGTTCAAATCGAGAGTGTTAAAAGAAATTTAGTAATAGAGCCTTTGCTGGATTTTGAAGGAGATTGGATCAACAACCATCAATTGCAGTTAATAATAAAAGATGATTTGACGCCGGATTTTAATTACCGGTTGAAGATTAGAAATTTTAAAAGTAAATGGGGAGTGCCTAATCAGGAAAAGGAAGTAGTTTTTTCTACTGATCCATTGCCTAAATTAAAAAGTATTTATCCAGTTGAAGGGCAAACTGAAGTGGAAGTTCAGGGAGCGATTACGTTTGAATTTGAAGAGCCTCTGGCTAGCCAATATTATTTAAAAATAAAAACCGATCCAGTATTTGAATTTGAAGACGTGAAAACAAAAGATAAAAATAAAATTGTTATTAAGCCGGCGACTAATTTGTCTTTTGACGCGGAGTATCATTTAACGGCAGAGATAAGGAGTCGTAACTACTTTGATTTTAGCCGAAAGGTTGCGGAAGTTTCTTTTAAAACTGAAAAACCCCCAGTGGTTATTTATGGTTTAGATAGTAATGGTGTTCCAACCAAAACTCGAAATAGGTTGAAGTTAGCGGAGCCTAAAATAATGGTTGGAAAATATATTGATATCGATTTATCTGAACAAAATTTGTATATTTTTGAAAATGGTCGAGAGTTAGGAGCTTACAAAGTTTCGACAGGGCTGAGAGGAATGGACACTCCTGCAGGAGAATTTAAAATCATGGCTCGTTATTTTAGACCTTGGTCAGCTAAATACGGATTATTTATGCCATGGTTTATTCAATTTACTAATCAAGGTCATGGCATTCATGAACTCCCAGAATGGCCAGGAGGGTATAAAGAGGGTGCTAATCATTTGGGAATTCCAGTTTCGCATGGTTGTGTGAGGTTGGGGGTAGGACCGGCTAAATTAGTCTATGATTTCGCGGAAATAGGAACAGTGTTAGTCATTCACTACTAAGAGACTCATACGTTTGGCGCACTTTTTTGTTGGATTTTCCGCTACTCTCTCAATGTACTATCTAGTACATTTCGTTCGGTGCTCAAATTCGCCTCAAATTGCACTCAAACGTATAAGCCTTTTGCGAATGTATAAAAATCAAAAGCTAAAAAAACCGTAGGTTTTTTGTTCAGAATTTGTGATTAAAGCCTGTTTTTTTCAATAAGTGTCTCCTTGTAGTAGAATGAACTCGTATAAGTAACTGTATTTGTTCCATGCCAAAGAAAATTTTAATAATCGATTCCAATGCTTTAATTCATCGGGCTTATCACGCCTTGCCGCCTTTTACTACAAAAAAAGGAGTTTTGGTGAATGCGGTTTATGGTTATATTTCAACTTTGAACAATGCTATTGAACATGTTAAGCCAGATTATATCGTGGCTACTTTTGATTTACCTAAAAAAACTTTTCGCCACAAAATATATAAAGACTACAAGGCTAATCGAAAAAAAGCCCCGGATGATCTGTATGCTCAAATTCCACTGGTGCGACAATTTTTGCGATCTTGCGACATTCCGATTTATCAGAAAGAAGGTTTTGAGGCCGACGATGTGATTGGGAGTCTCTCTAAATCTTTGAATAATAACAAAGAAATTGAGAAATATATTGTAACTGGAGATAAAGACACTTTACAGTTGGTAAATGATAATACTAAAATTTTTACTTTAGGGCGAGGTATTAACGATCCGGTGATTTTTGACGAAAAAAAAGTTGTTGAAAAATTTAAAATAAAGCCAGATCAAGTTGTCGATTATAAAGCTTTGCGGGGCGACCCATCTGATAATATCCCTGGAGTGGCTGGAGTAGGGGACAAAACTGCCACTGATTTGATTTTGGAATATGGAACATTGGAAAATCTTTATGCCAATTTGGAAAAAGTTTCTTCTGAAGCGGTTAAGAAGAAATTGAAAGTTGATAAAGAAAAAGCTTTTTTAAGTCAGGAATTGGCCGAGATTAAACAGGACATAAAACTTAATTTTAATTTAGAAAAAAGTCGGAGGGAAAGTCTTAGTAGCGAGAAATTTCGTCAATTTTTGATCAGTTTAGAATTCAAGTCTTTGTTGAAAAGATTCTTCTCTGGGGACAATTACCAAGCCCAGAAAGCCTTTAGAATAGAGGGCTATCAAGATATTCAGAATAAGTCTGATTGGGAAAAAATGGTTGAAATGGCTCAAAAAACTAAAAAAATAGCGATTTCTTTTCAAAACAAAGAGGGTTCTCGGAAGCTTAATGGAATTGGGATAGCGTTGAAGAAGGGAGATGAATTTGTAAGCTATTTTGTGGGTGGAAAGTGGGCTAAAAAGTTTAGTGAGATTTTGAGAGACCCTAAAATTTTGAAAATTGGTTATGATATTAAAAATAGTTTAAGTTATTTCATCAAAGAAGTTCAGGGTGATTCAAAAGATTTTCTAAATAACTTTTTTGATGTTCAGATTGCCAGTTATTTAATAAGCGCTGGAACAGGAAATAAATTAGAAAAATTAGTTTTTGAAGAATTTGGCGAAGAATTAAAATATAGGACTACGAAGACTGGCCAGGCTAGTTTGTTGGTTGATGACTCGGAGTCAAAACAAAAAGAATTGCTAGAGCAAGCAGTTTGGATCTATAAACTCTACGGAGAGTATCGGGGGAAAATTGAGGTAATCAGTCAGGAACAAATGGAAAATAAGACGGATGGTAAAACGGGAAATCTGAAAAAACTTTTGGAGGAGTTAGAAAATCCTTTGATGAAGATTTTGGCTGAAATGGAATTTTGGGGAATGCAGGTTGATCGAAAAATTTTTGAAGAAGTTTCGAGAATAACTGATCAAGAAGTTAAAAAATTGGAAAAAGATATTTTTGAGCTTTCAGGACAAGAATTTAATATTAATTCTCCTATTCAATTGGCGGGAGTTTTGTATGATAAATTAAAAATTTCGACAGAGGGAATTAAAAAAGGCAAGATCGGATTTTCTACTAATGCTGGTCAGCTTAAAAAAATTGAGAAAAAACATCCAGTGATTGCTAAAATCGAAAGGTATCGAGAAATTTTTAAACTGAAAACGACTTATGCGGATGCCTTCCCAAAATTGATTGCTGACGATAATCGGATTCATACTACCTTTAATCAAACTGTAGCGGCGACGGGACGGTTGTCTTCCTCGGAGCCTAATTTGCAAAATATTCCTCGGAAGGGGGAATTAGCTCAAATGATTCGAACCGCTTTTGTAGCGTCGGAAGGGAAGAAGTTAGTGGCAGTGGACTATTCCCAGATTGATTTACGAGTAGCTGCTCATGTTTCTGGTGATCCGAAAATGATTGATATTTTTCAAAATGACCGTGATATTCATCAAGCTACTGCGGCTTGGGTTAATGGTATTAAATTGGAAGAGGTTACCAAGGAACAACGGAAGGAGGCTAAGTCTTTGAATTTTGGAGTTTTGTATGGAATGGGAATTTATGGATTTATGCAGGATAGCGGAGTTTCTAGAGAGCGAGCCGAATTTTTTATTGAGCAGTATATGAAAAGTTTTAATGTTTTAAAAAAATATCTAGATAAGACTAAAGAGTATGCGGCTGAATTTGGCTATGTAGAAACTGAAATGGGAAGACGGCGATATGTCGGGGGAATTAATTCTAGCAATTTCCAAGTGAAAAATGCGGCTGAAAGGATTGCTATTAATTTACCCATTCAAGGGTTGGCAGCTGATATTATGAAAAAATCGATGATTGATGTGGAGGAAAAAGTTTTGGGTGATTATACAGATGAAGAAGTTAAAATGATTTTGCAAGTTCACGATGAGTTAATTTTTGAAGTTGATGAGAAGCTGGTTAATAAATTCAAAGCAGAGGTTGAAAAGGCAATGGAGGAAACTTATCAGTTGAAAGTGCCGTTGAAAGTAGAGGTTTCGACGGGGAATAATTGGGCAGAACTGTAGGGCAGTATTAAGTATCTAGTATTTAGTATGTAGTATGATAAATTTTTAATTTTGTAATTTTTGATTTTTAAATAAACCTCAAATTTTGATTTTTAAACTTTGTGTGCGAGATATTTTGAATTTAAAAATTAAAAATTGACTTTATAGACTTTTGACTAATATAATAAATGAGTAGGAATTATTTCAAAGCAGTGGCGATTTTAGCGGGAACGATTTTAGGAGCCGGTATTTTTACGGTTCCTTTTGTCGTTCAAAAAGCGGGAATTTTATCTATTTTAATTTATTTTCCAATTTTGCACAGTATTCAGCTAATTCTGCATTTAATCTATGCCGAAATTGTTTTATCAACATCCGAGAATCATCGAATGGTAGGCTTTGTTGGGATTCATTTTAATAAATCTTTCAAGAGAATTGCCTTTTTGATTTCGCTTTTGGGGAAGCATGGAACCTTAGTCGCCTACATTATTTTGGGTGGGATTTTTTTGCATCAACTCTTAAATCCTTGGTGGGGTGGGACGGAGTTTTTTTATACAGTAGCGTTGTTCATAGCTGAAACTATTGTTATTCTTTTTGGTTTGAAAATGATTGCTAAGGCCGAAGCAGTTTTAACGATTTTATTAATTTTGGCAATTGGCGGTTTAAGTTGGAGAAGTCTTGGTTATTGGGATGTTAGTAATTATAGTCTATTGAATTTTAAAAATTTGCTTTTGCCTTATGGGGTTATATTTTTTGCTATTGGAGGGCAAGCGGCTATTCCAGAAGTTTGTCGGCTTTTGAAAAATGAAAAGCGTAAAATTCGGAGCGCCATTGTTTGGGGGACTTTTTTACCGGTAGCTTTGATCGCTTTTTTTGCTTTTTTGATGATTGGAGTTACTGGGGCGAATACTAGTCCGGATGTTTTAGTCGGATTAAGTACTCATTTGGATAATTGGATAATGTCTCTGGCTTTAATTTTTGGGCTTTTAGCAGTAACGACTTCTTATCTGGTTATTTCTCAGTCTCTTCGAGAGGTTTATTGGTGGGATGAGGGAATGAATAAATATTTTTCTTGGTTTTTGGCTGCCAGTGTTCCTTTCATTTTATTTTTAATTGGGGTGCGAGATTTAACCAGCGTGATAGGTTTAACTGGATCGATTACGGGTGGGCTGTATGGAATAATTTTGATTGGAGTTTACTTCAAAGTCAGAAAGAAAAAAAAGAGGCGGAAAGTTTTGAATAAGGGTTTGAGCAAGAGTTTGGCGGTAATTTTATGCCTAGCTTTTGTTCTAGGAGTGGTGGCGGAGGTGATTAGTTTTTTAAAATAAAAAAATTAGTTTGTATGCCTGAATTGCCTGAGGTAGAAACAATTGTAAGAGATTTGAGAAAAAAAGCGGTTGGTTATAAAATCGTTGATTTTTGGACGGATTGGGAGAAATCAATCAAGATGTCATTGGGCGATTTTAAGAAGAAAATTATTAGTCAAACAATTGAAAAAGTAGAACGACGAGGAAAAAACATTTTAGTATTTTTAGGTGATAGTTGGGTGATGTTGATTCACTTGAAAATGACTGGGCATCTTTTGTTCAAAAATGAAAAAACGGCGGACAACAAATATTTCAAGGAAAGAGTTAATCTGTATATTCGGCATATTTGGTATTTAGAAACAGGGTTCTTCGACAAAAAAGCGCAGTTGGAATTTTCTGATTTGAGAAAATTTGGAAAAATTAGATTGATTAGAATAAATAAACTTGGAGAAGATTTAGAATTGCAAAAATTGGGAGTTGAACCGTTAGAAGAAAAATTTAACATTGAATATTTTTGGAAGTTAACTCGTGATAGAAAAAGGAAAAATATTAAAATGTTGATAATGGATCAGGCTTTGATTGTGGGGGTGGGGAATATTTATGCTTCAGAAGCTTTGTTCGAAGCTTGGATCAATCCGAATCGAAAAGCGGGGAGTTTAACCAAGAAAGAAGTTGGGAAATTGTATCAAGCTATTGTTCGAATTCTTGAAAGGGCGATTGAGTTGCGGGGAACTTCCGATAGCGATTATCGAGATTCGAAGGGTGCGCCAGGGGGTTTTCAAAAAGTTTTAAAAGTGTATAATAGGAAGGGTCAAGAGTGCTTTAGATGTGATGGGACGGTGGAAAGGGCTACAATTGGGCAAAGAGGAACGTTTTGGTGCGAATCTTGTCAGAAATAATTAAGTTGCTCGATTTTGTTCTTTTTGGATTTTGTACAAGATGAGTTATCAATAGGCAGTCATCAGTTATCGGCTGTCAGTCATTGGTGACGGTTGACAGATGACGGGTAACTTTTGTTTCAATTCGGCAAATTTTAGTATTGATGGGAAATTATAAATTAGAAATAAGCTACGTTTTAGCATTTTAAATAATTTTTAAAAACAAATATGAATATAGATCCGAATGATTACGAGAAGCAATTTGCTGATCAGCCTAATGTTGGTCAAGAACCAGAAGGAGGAAAAGAGGTTTCTTGGAAAAAATGGGTGGCTTTTTTGAGTGTTATCATTTTTGTGGCTGCTGTAGCCTGGTGGGCTATTGGTAGCAAAAATTCTCGAAAAGGTGAATTAATAGAAATTGATCCGGGAAGCGTTCGGCAAGCTCCTATTAACGAGGGAGAAGTTAGTCCAATTTCTGGCTTAGCTTGTGAAAATTGGAATCGAAGACCGATTGCGGTAATGCAACCAGCTGATGTTCCGGCTCGACCAGCGGCTGGAATATTCGATGCTGATATGGTGATTGAAATGCCGGTTTTGACTACTGGGTTTACTCGATTGATGTCGATCTATATTTGCGGAAATCCAGAAGAAGTTGGTTCAATGCGAAGTGCCCGACCCGATTTTGTTCATCTGGCGAAAGGTTTTGACGCTATTTTTGTTCACTGGGGAAGGGCCGCTCTGGATTCTTTTATCGGAAATTTGAACGATAAAGTAATCGATAATTTGAATTGCAATGGTGATGCTGGTCAATCGGCGGTAGGTTATTGTTTTAGAAAAGAAGGAATGAGTCGAGGAGTGGATAGCGGTTATGCCAAATTCGATGAACTTTTAAGAGGAATTCAAGACTTTGGTTATCGAACAGAAAGTCATTTCGAAGGTTATCCTCATCAAGTTGAATTACCAGAAGAAAAACGAATTGAAAAAGGAAATTTGGAGATTGGCTATCCTGGGGACTTAGAAGTTTCTTATGATTATGACAGGACTACCAATTCCTATATTCGATATTGGGGAGGAGAAAGGCAGACTGATCGAAATAACGGAAATTTAATTACTCCTAAAAATGTTGTAGTGTTGTTGGCCAAGGATAATAATATGAAAGAGGATCCTCATTACAATAATGTAGAATTAGGGGATCCTTGGTATGACAGTGTGGATTCTGGGGAGGCTTACTATTTTATGAATGGTGAGGAAATTCGAGGTCGATGGAGTAAGGATAAATCCAAGATGGACTCGAAGTTAATTTTGACGGATGCCAATGGAATGGATATTAAGTTTGTTCCGGGTCAGATATGGTTGAGCGTGGCTTATCCTAATATGAAAGTGGACTGGGATCCAGGAATTTCTTATGCAGACGAGCTAGTTAAATAAGTAAACAGTAAGCAAAAACTTTGTTGAGAGTATTTTTTGGGGAGGAAGACTTCTTGGTTCAACGGGCTTTATGGAAATTCAAGAGGGAATTTATAGAGAAAAATCCCCAAGCTTTGGTGGAAATCTTTGACGGTGGTGAAAACTCTGTCAAAGATTTTTTGTATTCTTTAAGTCAGGGGAGTGGGCTTTTTGTGCAAAAGAAGATGGTTGTCTTGGAAAATGTTTTTGATTTCGATAAAGATTCCCAGGAAAAAATATTAAAATTTTTGAAAAGCGATTTTAATCTCAAGGGTGGCGTAGAGCTGGTAATTGCTTGGAGAGGTAGAGCAAAAAAAACTAAACTATTTAATTTTTTGAGCAAAGAAGGGCAAGTAGCGGAATTTAAAAAAAATACTCCCCTGGAAGCTGAAAAGTTTATTTTAAATAAGTTAGAGGGAGTTGGGAAAATTGAACCAAGGGCTTCTCGAAGATTAGCCATGATTCTCAGCGGGAATTTGTGGTTGTTGGATCGAGAATTAGAAAAATTAATTAATTTTAAAGCGGGAAAAACTATAACTGAAAAAGATGTTGATGAAATGTGCGATGGTGAGGTTAGTGTAAAGATTTTTGATTTAGTGGACGCAATTGGTAACAAAAATAAGAAAAGGGCCTATGAGATATTGAGCTCTTTATTGAACCAGGGTGAAGATGGTTTCTATATTTTATCAATGATGATTTTTCAAATTAGGAATTTAGCCTTGGTTTTGGATTGTAGAGAAAAAGGAATCTCTGATTCTCGAGTGATTGCACAGAAAATTGGTCTGCATCCCTATGTAGCTCAAAAAACTTTAGGTCAACTAGGGAGATTTAGCGTAGTTCAGGTAAAAGAAATTTATCAAAGAGCCTTTTCGCTTGACATAAATTCTAAATCTGGGAAAATAAATATAAAAGAAGCTCTGGAAGATTTTGTTATTAAAATCTAAAAGACTTTAAACGATTAGGAGGGTTAAAAAATAAAAAAAAATATGAAACAAAAAATTTTGAAGTCGATGATTTTTGTGATCGGAGGTTTTTTGGTGTTGCCGTTAGCGACGGAGGCTTTTTCGGGAACTAATGCTAGCAATATTCGGGTAAAGATTCATACTGAGCAGGGAAATGATTGGTTTCGGTCTGGAACTGCCCGAACTGACTATACAGGGGTTTTAGAAGCTAAAAACATGTTGCCAGGTTGGTATGAGATTAGAGTTGATGATGCTGATCAAAAATCTAGTCAAACTATAGCAATAAGAGCTCGGATGTTGGATTTGGATGGACGAAGATTAAAAGAAAAGACCAATATTGATTTGTTCTATGAAACTTCAGGCGGGGTTAAAACTGCTATCTCTACTGTTCAAACCGACAAAGATGGTTGGGTGAGAGTGTCTGGGTTGAGCGCCGATACTAAATACAAGTTTGAAATGACTGAAAACGACAATTCAAGTGTCAGCCAGAAAGACAACAAAACTAGAATTAAATGTAAATCTCAAGTAGACGATAGTGATTGGTTCCCCGCTTATTATGGAAGAACCGATGAAGATCAAGTTTTTGAAGTAGCCAACGTTTTGCCTGGAAAATATAAGTTTAAGTACAAGGAAGGAGATCGAGACATTGCTCTTCCGTTTACTTTAAATGCTAGAATGTTGAATGAAAAAGGAGAACGGCTTAAGGAGGCTACTAAAGTTCATTTATGGGCTTATTTGGGACCAGAAAAGACTCGGGTTTTTGCAGGAGAAGTAATGACAAATGTCAGAGGGGAAATTACGGTTCCAGGATTAATGCATGGAGTTAAGTATAAGGTTAAGGTGATTGAATAATCAAAAATAGTTTCTAGATATAAAAAACCATCGAGCAATCGGTGGTTTTTTGTTCTCTGCGCTGTTTCAAAATTTTTGGAATTCAGAAAAAATCTTTGAAATATTTTTTTACTTATAGGTTTTTCCAAAAAGAATCAAACATTAACTCGAAGAATTTGACAGTGTTCTTTTGTTTGATGATGTGAATAGCGTTTTTTTCGAAAAGAAAAACTTTATCGGTGATGACAACATTTTTGTTGCTAATGGTTGAATTACCTTTGAATAGTTTGTTCTCAATGTGTTTTTCAGGTTTATTTTTTGTTTCGAAAAAATGAAGTCGCTTGATTTGAAGAGAAGAACCTAGTCTCTTCTGAATGCTTGAAAAGGCTTTTTCTATATTTTTATCAAGATAAGTAGAGAAGACTTGAATTTCTGTAGATTGGGTATTGGCTAATTTTTCCAAGGCCAAGCGTTTTTCCTTATCGGCAAAAGTCTTTATAGTGTTTTCGTCAGAAGAGAAGCTGTATTGGTCTTGTAGAATGTTGATAATTCTTAGAAACTCTCGTTCTTGTTCTTCGGCTCGCCTTTTTTCAATTTGAAGCATATTCAAAAGAGCATCAGGAGAACCAGCAATAAAATAGTTTCTCTTTCCTTTTTGAACAGTGTTAATTAGATTTTTCTTTTTTAGATTTTTCAAGATTCTATAAACCGTGGGACGGCTCGACTCAATTTTTTTGGCAATTTTTTGCACGCTACAATAACCTAGTTCTAATAAGACTAGATAGACATCGGCTTCCTTCTTGCTTATTCCCAGCTTGCAAAGCTCGCTGGACAAATAATTGTAATCTCGCATCGATTTATTTAAGGTTTTACTAATTCCTAATTGTAACACAGTTAAATGAAATCGGCAATAGTTTTTAGATAAATTAGTAGAAGTGTTCGGGGGTGGTTAATAAAAAGAGGGCGAATGACACCCATAAATAAAGGGCATTTTTGTATTTTAATGAATTTGTTTCACTTTCTCTTGACAAATATTTTTTTGTATGCTAGGATGGTATTATCTGAAATAGTAATTTTTAATTTCAGGTCAAATGAAAGAAGATTTGTTTAAAAAAATAGAAATAAAAATAAGAACGTTTCGTGATAACAGGGATAGATATTTTAGATTTTGCCAAAAAATTCAAATATAAAAGAAAAGACCAAGCTTCAAGTTTGGTTTTTGTGTAAATAAGGGAATGCCCTTAATTGCTAAAACAAAAAAATGAGAAAAAAAGAATTACCAATTTGGTTCAAGGTTGAAACGATTGTATTTCTATTTTTTTCTGGAGCGATTGGGATTAGCTGTTTTAAAATGAGTCAGGAATTGAGTGATGTAGATGCTCAGTATTTGTTAACAAAGTTATATATTTTAATTGGTTTTGTTCTTTTGATTTGGTTGGTTTCGTTTGTTACTTGTTGTTGTGATAAATAAATTATTTGAAATATTTTTAGAGAATTGCATTGTTGGTCTTTGAGAAGATTAATATGGAATTTTTTAATTAAAATTAACTTTGAAAATTTAAAGGAGAAAAAAATGGTAAACTTAGCTTGGAAAGGAGCTGTAAGGGGTCGTTACTTGGTAATCGCCAGCATTGGATTATTTTTTGTCTGGTGCGTTTATAAAGTTTATAAAATTTATGAATGGATGAAAGCTGGTAGCCTTTGGAATAAAATAAAATGTTTTTTGCCGGTCATTGTTTTAGCAGGATTAACGTTATTTATTATCAATTGATTTTTTAAATTAATTATTATAATGAAAAATTATAAAGGAGAGTAAACAATGGCTAAGAAAGTAGAGGCATGGCAGAAAGGAATAGTTAAGTCCTTGAAAACATTTATAAAAACGGCTATTGGCATGGTAATTGCATGGGGTTTCATTATCGGTTCCGTAATTCTAGTGGAAACGACTAACGCTATAAAAAACAAGAAACTCTCATTTTGAATTCTTGGAAGGAGGGAGCTAATGTTAGTTGCTACAAGTAGTATTCAGGGGAAAAAATTGAAACCCCGCGGCAGAAAAGGCACCAAGACTTTTTTGGATATTCCAAGAGAGTTGCGCAAAAAAGACCTAACAGACAGTGTGGCTGGAAAACATTTCAAAAAAATTCTTCCTCCAAATGTCTGGGAGGACTTTAGCGCTTCTATTCTGGATAAAGGAATAGAAAGTGAAGAGGCTCTAAGGTGGCTTAAGTATGCCACTTCTAACGATTCGCAGGGAAATCCCATTTCTCCAATTGCTCAGATTGTCAAGAACAATCCTTATGACCCAAAGGCATTCGAGTATCTTTATGGAGAAAAAGATGCTTTAACTCCGGCGGACGTTGGGTATATTCTTACCTCTGGAGCGCATGCTATTGATTTGCGTTTACAGGGAATTGTCGCTAACTTGCCCTCTATTATCAAAGAAGAAAGGGCAAGGCTTCGGCTGAGATCCGATGAAAAATATATTATTTACAACATTGGGTCAGGGCATTGTTTGGATACGGTTTATACTTTTTGCGATAATCCTGGTTTAATGGATATTGCGGAGGTGATCTGTATTGATCCGGATATTACCAGTCTTAGTTACGGGAAGGCCCTAGCCAAAGAGCTTGGAGTAGAAAAAAGCTTTAAGTTTATTCCAGAGAAGATTGAGAATGCTAAGCTTGAAAAAGCTCACCTCATTCTTTTCATTGGTATGTTTTGTCCAGTGTCTACCAAAAAATGCATTTTAACTCTGAACTTTGTAAAAAGGTATCTCTTCGATGAGGGGGTTATCATTTTCTCAACGGTTCAGGAAAAAATGCTGATGGAAGGAGCTCTTCTGGATTTCATTATGTGGTCTTATGGTTGGAGAATGTTTTTTAAATCCGACAACGAACCTGGCAGAATTGCTGAAACAGCCGGGTTGAAGCACGAGAAACTAATGGACTGGGAAGACGAGCTGGGCTACAATCGCATGACAGTAGCTCGTAAAAAGAGTTGGTCTTTCTGGGGCTTTGTCAAAAGCTCAATTCAAATAACCAAAACATTGATGGCATGATTATGATGGTCAATCAATGTTTGCAAAAAAAGGGGTGAATGTTATAATACATTCATCCCTTTTGCTTTATCAAAAATAAAAATGGAAGGATTAAATTTTTATATAATAAGTCATTTTTTGACAGCCACCATTTCCTTGTTCGTGGCTTACATTGTTTTTGTAAAAAATAGGAGATCAATTTCTCATCTAACTCTTTCTCTGTTCTCATTAGCTGTTTTTTTATGGTCAGTATCTTATGCTATTTGGCTTCTTTCTAGCAACGAAATAGAGGCTTTGTTTTGGGCGAGAACTTTAAATTTAGGAGCAATCTTAATCCCCATTTTTTTATTTCACTGGATATTATGTTTTCTTAAAATTAATAAAGAAAAACGTAGGCTGGTGTTTTTTTATTACCTCATAACAGCAATCTTTGTTTCGTTTAGTTATAGTAGTTACTACATCAAGGGCGTTATTCAAATTAGAGAGTTTCCCTATTGGCCACAAGCTAATTGGCTTTATTTGGTTTTTTTACTAATTTCTTGGGTGCCAATTTTTACCTATTCATTTTTTTTATTGATCAGAGAACTCAGGAGAAGAAAGTCAGCTGCTCGTCAACAAATCATTTACGTTTTGCTTGGCTTGATCATTGGTTTTTTGGGAGGATCGACTAATTATTTGTTGGTTTTTGGAATCGATTATTTCTCACCAGTCGGAAGTGCGCTGGTAGTCTTTTTCCCTATTCTATTTTCCTACGCCATTATTCGCTATCGTTTTATGGATATAAAGCTAATTCTTCGACAATCTTCTGTCTATATCCTTTCGTTAGGAGTTGTATTTGGACTGATTTCAATAGTGAAAGTTATTGCCAGTAGATATTTAAGTGAATTTGTTTTTTGGATGGATTTAATGGCGGTATTTTTTGCGGTAGCTACTTTTCCGTATATCAAAGATAAATTTTTTAGACTAGCCAATAAATACTTTTTTACGTCTTTATATGATAGTGGGAAGTTGATTTTGAAAACCGGTAATGAGTTGAAGACCGTTCTAAATATTGAAAAAGTTTATGAATTTTTGTATGCCACTTTTTCGAAGAATTTACACACTAAAGCTTTTGGAGTTTTAACCTACGAAGAGGATAACAAAGTCTATCAGTTGCAATATAATCAAGGCTTTAAAGTCAAGAAAGGGGATGCTTTTGATCAAAATCCGGTGGTAGAAGAAAATTTTATCAAGAAAAATCGAATAGTTATTACGGAAGAATTGAAGAATCTTTATTATAGCGACAAAACTAAAAATCTGATTAATCTTTTAGAATCATTGGGGGTGGAGTTATTGATTCCGTTGAAAGTAAAGGGGAGCTTGATTGGTCTTTTGGCACTTGGAGCGAAAGAAACCGGAGAAGCCTATAATGATGAGGATTTGCAGGTTTTAGAAATTATCGCAGGGCAAGCAGCGGTTGCGATCGAAAATGCTCAACTTTATTCAGAGGCTAAAAAATTCAATATTCGCTTAAGGAAAGAGGTCAAGAAAGCGACTGGCGAAGTGGGAAGGGCTAATAAGGATTTACATAAAACTAATGATAAACTTATTGATGCTTACGAAAAGCTCAAGCAATTAGATTCGGCTAAGAATGAATTTATTTCCATTGCTTCTCATCAACTGCGAACTCCTCTAACTTCCATTAAGGGATTTATTTCTTTGATTAGAGAAGGTGATTATGGAAAGGTTAGCAAGGAAGCCGATGGAGCCTTGAAGAAGATTTTTATTTCTAATGAGAGATTGATTAAGTTGGTGAATGATTTACTGAGTTTATCTAGAATTGAATCAGGAAAATTTACATTTAGTTTCGAAAAAAATGATGTTGCTCAAATGGTTAAAACTGTGGTTTATAACCTTAGCCTGGAAGCCGAGGATGCTGAATTAAAATTGAAGTATATTAAACCAGATAAGAAGATCGTCCTTTTTCATTTTGATCGAGATAAGATGCATGAGGTAATATCTAATTTGGTTGATAATGCTATTAAATATACAGCGGAAGGTCAGGTTGAAGTCAAAATAGAAGAATCAGGGAATAAAGTTAGAATAGTAGTAACTGATTCTGGGAAAGGAATGGGGAAAGAAGAGGCTAAATATGTTTTTGAGAAATTTAGAAGAGGGGTTGGAAGCAGTAGTTTGAATACCGAGGGAATTGGATTGGGATTGTATGTTTGCAAGAAAATCGTAAATGCTCATAAAGGTAAAATTTTTGCTAAATCTGAAGGAGTCGGAAAGGGAAGCCAGTTTATAGTAGAATTGAAAAAGGATTTTAAGTCAAATAAAGAATAGAATCGTCTATAGAAGCGTCTATAGCGTACGCTATCGTGTATGCTTTTTTTGTTGTCTATTTTGTGATTTTTTTGATTTCTTCTTCAAGGGTTTTGAAGATATCTTTTTCGGGGACGGTTTTGAGAATTTTGCCTTTAGCAAAGATGATTGCTTTGCCATGACCGCCGGCGATGCCGATGTCAGCTTCTTTGGCCTCGCCAGGCCCGTTGACTACGCAACCCATAACGGCGACCTTGATTGGCTTGTCGATTTTTTCGAGAAATTTCTCTACTTTTTCGACTAAGTTAACCAGGTCAATTTCACAGCGTCCACAAGTGGGACAAGAAATTAATTCAACTTTTTTCTCTCTTTTATCAAGGGATTGCAAAATGGCCCAACCAGCCCTCAGTTCTTCTGTTAGAGGACCGGTCAAAGAGACTCTAAGGGTTGCTCCAATTCCTTCTTCAACAAGAGTTCCGATCCCGATAGCGTTTTTGATAGTACCGATAAAAGGAGTTCCGGCGTGAGTAACTCCCAAATGGAGTGGATATGGAACTTTTTTGGTTAATAGACGGTAAGCCTCAATCATTGGGGGAACTTCGCTGAACTTGATTGAAATTAAGATGTTATGAAAATCTAATTTTTCTAAAATTCGAACGTGTCTCAAAGCTGATTCAACAGCGGCTTTAGGAGTTTGTCCGTATTTTTTTAATAAATCTTTTTCGAGTGATCCACCGTTTATTCCGATCCTAATTGGAATGGATTTCTTTTTGCAGGCCTCTACGACGGCTTTCACTTTCTCTTCTGAACCAATATTTCCAGGGTTAATTCGAACTTTATCAACTCCTTGTTTTATGACTTCTAAGGCTAGCTTATAGTCGAAGTGGATATCGGCTACGAGTGGAATGTGAATTTGTTTTTTGATAGCGCCAATTGCTTGGGCGGCTTTTATATCAGGAACAGCGACTCGAATAATTTCGCATTTATTTTTTTCCAGTTCTAGAATTTGTTTAACGGTAGCTTCAATGTTGCGAGTGTCAGTGTCACACATCGATTGAACTCGGATGGGATTGTCCCCTCCCAGTAAAAGCGAACCAACCTTGACCACGGAAGATTTATATTTTTTCAT
>DAOWHU010000029.1 GCA_030641245.1 bacterium | reverse complement strand
TTTTTTAGCCCCTCTCTATCTGCCTAAACGACCGCAAAAATTCGAGGTTTTTCCCAAGAACTTCTTGGGGATTTAAATTAGTAGTATTAAGAACGAAATCATAATGACTCAGATCTCGAATATTAAAATTATAATATTTTTTGTAACGTTTTTGTTCTGACAAAATTCGCCTCTGGCAATTTTTTAAAAGTTCTTCGAAAGATTTAACATCTTCATTGCGTTTATTGTCAGCCTGAAGTTCTTTGTGAATTCTTCTAACCCCTTCTTCTTCGTCTACGCTCAAATAAATTTTGACTGAGTCAGGAATGAAACTCCAAGCAGTTCGACTTTCAATAATAAAATTATTTTCTTCACGACCAAGTTTTTTAACATATTCATCAATGTCTTTGTCGATCGACGAATCAGTTTCAGCCACTTTCATAAATTCTAAAAAAGTCATCCCACGCTCTTTGGACATATCTCGAAGAATTTGTCCCATATAATAGCGTTTCATTCCAAGTTCTTCGGCGATTTTTTTAGCGATAGTGCTTTTGCCAGCTCCTAAGTCACCGTTCATTGAAATAATCATTCGAACTTAGAATTATTTTTTAGCTTCTTCTTTCTCTTCTTTCTTTTCCTTCTTTTCGACCCTAACTGCCTTCTTCTGAGTTTTTGATTCAGCTTTCTCCTTTTCTTCCACTGGCTTTTCTTCATCAGTTACCGAGCTTTCCTCTTTTGTAAACTTCTCTTTATCCTTAACTTCACCAATGAATTTCAATCCCATTCGATGTTTATCAGGGTCCATAGACATAATTTGCCATAAATAAGTTTCACCGGTCTGAATGACTTCATCTATATTTTTACCTGGATATCGAGAGATGAACTCACTAATATGAGACAAACCGTGAATATCTTGATTTAAATAAACAAAGGCTCCAAAATGGTTCAATTTATTAACCACTCCTTCCACAATATCACCGGTTTTATACTTCTCCCCAACCTGACTCCAAGGATCAGCCTTAAGCTCTCTAACCGACAATGAGATTCTAGTATCATCAATCGAAATAATTTTGGCCTTAACTTTATCACCAACGCTTACAACGTCTCGAGGATTGTCAATTAATTTCCAATCTAATTGAGAAATATGAACCAAGCCTTCCAATTTATCAGCATCGTCTTTGGAATCTTTTCTGGAAGGAGGAAAGAATTTAACAAAGGCTCCGAAGTCTACCACCCCGCTAACTTCACCTTCAACCACATCCCCAACTTTAAATTCAGAGATATTTTTCTTCTCTTCTTCTTTATAGGCTTCTTTTTCAGAAACAATTAGTTTCTCTTCTTCATAAATCGCGTCAATCACACAAACCTTCATTTCGGTATTAACATAACTCTTCAAGATTTCAAAAATTTTGTTTTTATCCCCATCTTCAACTCGAGGATAATGTTCAGCCGTCAATTGACTCACTGGCATAAACCCAGTAATATTATTAACCTCAACCATAAGACCCCCTTTGTTAGCATCTAAAATTTTAACCATTAAAATTTTTCCAGCCTCTCTTTTCTTATTTAGGTCTTTCCAGGCTTCTTCCCGAATCGCTTCTCGAACTGAAAGTTCTACATAACCTTCTTCGTTTTCTTGATCAATAACACTGGCAGTTATTTCATCGCCAGATTTAAGTTTTTTACGATTACTACCAAAGCCGTCTTTGACTTCTTTCCCGTAAATAATTCCTACTCCCATTTCTCCTAAGTCCACAAAAAGCGCATGAGTATCAATTTCGATAACTTTTCCCTTGATTTTCGTTCCCTCTTCTGGAATTACTGGCAACTTATCTTTAAGAAGATCTTCCATGTCGCTTTTTTCTTCTTCAGTAAGAATTCCCGTAGGAGCTTCTTCTTTATCTTCCATCAGAACTTTTTCCTCTCTTTCTTCAAGCTTTAAATCAGGCTCTTTTTTCCCTTTTTTCATAATAAAGTGAACAAATAAAAAAGACCTATGCCATTAGCGTGTCCTTTTATTTGCAAGGTTAATGATTAATAAGTTGTGAATCTAACTTAATTTGTTAAATCACTCTAATAGGCTCTATTATAGGAAATATACAAATTAAAGTCAAGAGTTCCTATAATAAAATTTTCAATTCACAATTTTCAATTTCTAAACAATTCCTCAATTGTCCAATGATTCAATTAAAAAAATTACTTTTTCTTTTTTAAAGTAGAGGATATTTTATTAAAAATCAAGATTAATTCATGCGCTTCTTTCCAACAGTCAGCTAGCTCTTTTTTTGCTTCAGGATTTGATTTAGCCAACAATTCTATCCAATATTCTGTTTCTTGAATTTCTTTTCGACAAATATAAATTTTGTTTCTAAAATCTTTCTTGGAACTAGCCCCGTTTGCTTCTCGATAATTGGCGCCTACGCTAGTTGCTGATCGAACTAATTGAGAAATAAGATTTTTATTAACAAGATTGGTTTTTAAGCTAGATAATACCTCAATTATTCTTTTACTAAAATCCAAGGTTCTCTTTTCTAAATCATAATTCAAAATTTTTTAAATTTAAAAATTAAAACATTGTTTAGAAATTGAAAATTAGAAATTAGAAATTTAAAAACCCTAACTCTAGTGTCTTGGGTTTTTTAAATACCTCCCAATCGCAATAATTGAACTAATAACTCCCAATAATATTCCAACCCCCAATTCTGCTGGAACTATCCAAAGAATATTTTTAAAGAATATTTGATTTAAAAATTGATCAATGTAAATACTACTAGAAAAAGGTAAAATCACTCCGGAAGATTCGGTGATTGCTACAAATTTTAAATAAATAAATGATAACGGTAGGGCCACCATCGCAGAAATCAGCCCGTATAGAATTCCCTCCCAAACAAATGGCATTCGAATGTAATTATTGGAAGCTCCTACTAACCGCATAATTTCAATTTCACGTCTAAAAGCGTACATAGTAATTCGAATACTGTTGAAGGTTATCAAAACTGCGATCACCGCCAAAGTTATCCCCAAGGCCAACCCGGTTTTTTGATTAGAATCAATCTCAGTTCCTAAACTATCAATAACGTTGCTATATTTATCATAATTGACAGTGTTTATCATTTCCTTATAGTTACTGTCGTTAACCAACCGGGCAATTAGCTCATAATTTTTAGGCTCCCAAGCCTTAATGCTCAGCGTCGGCTCGAAAGGGTTGCTTTCAATCTCTTCGAGCGATTTTTGTAAAATTTCATTATCGGCATTTTCTCTTTTAAAATCCTCCAAGGCTTGCTCCTTGGAAATATATTCCACTGAACCAACTTCTTGATATTTTGCAAACTCCTCTTTGGCTTTTAACACATCCTGTTCAGTTGTATCAGGCTTGAAATAAGCTGAAATGCTAACTCGATCCTTAATGTCATTCAAAAGCAAGTTTTCTGAAATAACTACTGCAAATTGAATATTGATAATAAATAAAGTTACCGCAATGATACTGATAGTCGCCACCGAAAGCCAACCATTTCGATAAAAGTTTTTAAAGCCAGCTCTTAATGTTCGTGAAAAAGTTAACCGCATCGTTTATTTTTATTTTTTAAATAGACTTTTTTTTCTGATTCTCCGAATCAGTCCGCCTTTGGCGGTCCTCCTTTTCTTCTTTTTTAACTTTATCCTCCTTTAGATCGTATTTTCCTTTTATTTCATCACTGACAATTTTACCGTCCTTCAAAACAACTACTCGACCATTAATTTTATCAACAGCCTCTCTGTCATGAGTAGCTAAAACAACGGTTGTTCCATATTTATTGATTTTCAACAGAGACTGCAAAATTTCCCAACCTGATTCTGGATCAAGATTACCAGTCGGCTCATCCGCAATCAAAACTTTGGGTCGATTGACTAGGGCTCTGGCAATCGCCACTCGTTGTTGTTCTCCTCCAGAAATCTCATGAGGATATTTGTCAGCCAACTCTGTCAATCCGATTATTTCTAAAACCTGGGGAACATCCTCGGCTACTTCTTCTTCAGATCTTCCAGAAACTTCCATGGCAAAGGCCACATTCTCAAAAACATTTTTTTTAGGCAGAAGCTTGAAGTCTTGAAAAACTACACCAACCTCTCGTCGATGTTGAAAAATTTGTTTCTTCTTATATTCTACAATATCTTCCCCGCCAAACAAAATTTCTCCCGAAGTTGGTTTTTCTTCAGCATGAAGTAATTTTATCAAAGTTGACTTTCCTGCTCCCGAAGATCCAATAATAGACAAAAATTCCTTGTCGTTTATTTTAAAACTGATATTTTCCAAAGCGGGAACATCTCCAGGATAAATTTTTGATACATTCTTACATTCAATCATATTGTTAGTTTATTTTTAGCCTTATTCTCTTAGATAAAATTAACTTTGCCAAAGTATTCGAAAATAATCAGACGTCATCAGTCACTAGTCATCAGTAATCAACAATCAATTCCTCGAAATTTTTTGATAAACGGATTTTATAAAACCATTCACTTTTTTGTTTAATTGTTCGTATTCTGAAAATATTATTCTTGTTTCTTTTTTCTCTAGATATTTTAAATCCTGAGAAAGAAAGAGAAAATTTTGAACTTCGCACACAGAACCTCGAGCATTGTAATAAAATTTTATTTTGTCCTTATAATGAAATCTTCCAAACCCTTCTGCTATATTAGCACCAACTGACGAAAAAGCTCTTTTTAGTTGATCAACAATTCCATATTTTTCATCTTTAGGAAAATTTTCTGTTATTTTATAAACCCTAATCGACAATCTGTTGGCTTCTTTCCAAATATCCAGGTCATAGAAATGCCTAATTGATGACTGATTACTAGTTGCTGATGACATGGAACAAAATTAGATTTTAGCTTCGGTGTTTCTAGCGAATTTTCTTAAATACTCTGTTATAAACTCGTCCAAATTTCCATTCATTATTTCTTCAACATCCGATTCTTCAAAACCAGTCCGATGATCTTTGACCATTTTGTAAGGGTGTAGAACATAAGACCGAATCTGATTCCCCCACTCAGCTGATTTATATTCTCCCTTAATTTCCTTCTCTTTTTCTTTTTTCTGTTTTTCAAAATATTCATACAACCGAGCCTTCAAAACTTTCAAAGCCGCTTCTTTGTTTTTCAACTGAGATCTTTCATTTTGACAAGTCACTACTGTTTTAGTAGGCAAATGAGTAATTCGAACTGCTGAATCAGTGGTATTCACCGATTGACCACCTGCACCCGAAGCTCTAAAAGTATCAACTTTCAAATCCTTGCTATCAATTTCTACTTCTTTATTATTACTCAAAATCGGCCAAATTTCAACCGCAGCAAAAGAAGTTTGTCTCAGAGAATCTGAATTAAAAGGAGACTGGCGCACTAAACGGTGCACTCCTTTTTCGCTTTTTAAGTTACCGAAAACCTTCTCCCCCTTGATTTCAACTACGACACTTTTGATTCCAGCTACGCTCCCATCAGTTTTATTCAAAATATTCGTTTTCCATTTTTGTTTCTCGCAAAATCTTAGATACATTCGCAACAACATTCCCGCCCAATCCTGAGCATCATCTCCACCTGCCCCAGCATGAATTTCTAGAATTACATTGTCTTCATCATATTTTCCACTAAAAAAAGTCTTTTTTTCAAATTCTTCTAATTTCTTTTTTAAAGTTGCAAATTCTTCTAAAACCATTTCTTGAACTCCTAGATCATCACTATCTACTTCTTGCGAATAATCTTCCAAATCACTTAAATCTTTTCCTAACGATTTCCAGTTCTCTAAATCTTTTTTTAGAGTTTCCAGGCTCTTTGTTAGTTTTCCCGCTTTTTCATGATCATCCCAAAAACCATCTTCGCCAGACTGTTTTTCCATTTTTTTTATTTCTTTTTTCTTTTTCCCCCAGTCAAAGACAGTCGCCCAGGTGGACGAATTTAGTTCTCATTTCAACTAGTTCTTTTTTGATTTCTTCCATTTTCATATGTCTATTATACACACAAAATTGAATTTTGAACAGATTTTAAAGAAAACCTAATTCTTCTCAAAGTCCCGAACAGGGTAAAATCTTGGCTGTTTTGCCTCATTTAGCCTTTTTTGAGCCGAAAATGGGAATTGAGAATAAAGTCACTAAACTCAAACTACGCTCGCCACAGCGAGCTTGTTTTCGTTAAGTGCTTTATCCCCGGACTCAACCCACTCTTTATAATTCCTCGCTAGCTCGGAATATAGGGCTTCCGTCGTTCGACTCTCCTTTTCGGTCAAATAACAAGTTATTTTGAGCCGAAAATGGGAGTCGAACCCACAACCTACGCGTTACGAGTGCGTTGCTCTACCAATTGGAGCTATTTCGGCCTATAATATTATTATTCATGAAAAAGTACAAATAATCAATAAATTCATTTTGGATTTGCCTTTAGACCAAAATAAAACTAAACTTAGAATGTTGCTTGAGACACAAATTCAAAAAATATAGTTTGTGATTGAAATAATTGAAAATTGATTGTAAATTGTAAATTTTTTAAAAATGTTTTTTTTAAAATCCCCTCCCACCACCCGCGAAATAATCAAAACCCTTCTGCGTAAAATTAAATACCCTAAATTAATATTGTTAATTTTATCAATTTTTATCGGCTATTTGATTTACAAAGATGGAAATAATTTTCATTTTCATCAAATTCTAAATAGACTGGGCTATCTAGGAACTTTTATAGCCGGTTTTTTCTTTGTTTATGGTTTTACTACTGGGCCATCAATTGCCGTTCTACTGATTCTTTCTCCTCTGCAAAATTTTTGGCTAGCTGGAGTAACCGCTTTTATCGGTGCTTTTGTAGGAAACTTATTAGTATTTAGAGCAATGCGTATTTCTGTCGCTGGAGAATTAGACAATCTTTCTAAAAACAAACTTTTAAAATTAGTCATCGAGCAACTAGAAAAATACACCCCTCTCTTTGTCAGAAGCCATATTCTTCCAGCCTTCGCCGGTTTCATTGCCGCTACTCCCCTCCCCGATGAATTAGCAGTTGCTCTAGTCTCCTGGTCTAAAGACATCTCAATTACCATTTTCGCCACCGCAGCTTTCACAATCAACGTCTTTGGTATCTTCATAATTATCTGGTTAGGCCGAATGATTTAAA
>DAOWHU010000058.1 GCA_030641245.1 bacterium | reverse complement strand
GTTAAGTTCAATCGCCTTTTTAAGCAAAATTTCTGATAAATCGGCTCCCGTAATTCTAGCACCAACTGACGTTTTTTTCAACCAGCTAAGAATTTTTATTCCGAAACCGTCAACCAACCTAATGCTAGCAGCATTAATTATATTTCGATATTTGTGACTCTTTCTTGTTGTTAATAAAATTTCAGGATTTAAGGTTACCAGAAACAAGGGTTCGGAAGATTTTCCAGATTTTAGTTTTTCGATAAGCTTTTCTAAAAGCCCTTTCTTGCAATAGTTATCGATTTTAATTCCAAAAATTTTCACTGCAATAATTTAAATATTATCGAAGGCAGTTTCTAAGTTTTCTTTTTTTGTAAATCTTTGACGAAAACACTCAAGGCGGTCGCGAAGGGAATCGCTATCAGCATCCCAATCACTCCCAGCAGACTGGCTCCAGTTATCAAGGCGGCAATTATTACCACTGGATCTAAACCAACCGCTTTCTTCATTATCAGAGGCGTAAGAATGTGATGTTCTATTTGTTGGATGACTATGTATAAAATTCCGACTAATACTGCTGTCCAGGGTGAAATTGTTAAAGCAATTAGAACAGCTGGAATGAAAGCGATGAAAGGCCCAATATAAGGAATTATTTCAAAAAATCCTCCTACCATGGCTATCAACAAGGCATATGGAACTCCCAAGAGAGACAGAACTAGAAACTCCAGGGCAAAAATCAAAAAGGCAATCGAGAGTTGTCCAATGAGCCAGCCTCCCATTTTATTCTGAATTCTTCGAGTTAAATCAATGGCATAAGCCTTGTGTTGGTCGGGTAAAACAAATTCTAAAAATCCTCTTATTCCGTCCTTCTTGACAATCATATAAAAAGCCAAGGCAAAAACGATTAGACCCTTGAATAAGTTAGCCAAGAAACCGAAGGAGTTGGAAAAAAGTTGAGAAATTATCTCAGTTATTTTTTCAGAGATATTACCAATCAATGTTTCTAGATCAATTTGAAAATTAGCGTTAAGAGCCATATTATTTAAATCAATCAAAAAACCATTGATATTACCAAAATAGTCTGGTAGATTTTCTCCTAATTGTTTTAATTCAAATATTAAAACTGGGATTATCAAATAAAAACAAAACAAAACAAAGCTAAAGAAAATTAGATAAATCAGAACAGCGCTTACAACCCGAGGAACTTTTTTTAATTCAAGATTGTTTACTAAAGGTTCTAGAGCGCTAACTATTATTATGGAAATAAAAAGGATCACTAAAACTTCTTTGATTAGAAAAAGCAACCAAACGATTAGAATAATGGCGGTTGTTTTCAATAGAGTGCTAGTTGATATTTCGATAGGATCTTTCATTTAGCTTAGACTAATTATTTTGAAAAGTTAAATATTTTTCTAAATTGTGATTATTTCCATGGGGTCCAATAACAGCTAAGTTCAAATTTTCATCTTTAAAAATATTTTTAGCGACTCTCATCAAGTCAGTGGCTGTTATTTGATCAATTTTCTGAAAAATTTCTTTAGGTTTTTTTATCTCTTTACGAAATAGTTCTTGATTTCCCAGATAAGACGCCACTGCCGACGAAGATTCCAGGGCCATCAAAGTCTTTCCTTTAACGTATTCTTTGGCTTTGCTGATTTCTTTTTCTGGAATTTTTTCTTGAGTGGTTTTTTTAAACTCTTTTAATATCAAGGCAATGGTTTTTTCAAGATTAGCGTGTTTGACTCCGGCATTAGCAAAAAAATATCCAGTGTCGGTTGATTGGTCAGTTCCTGAATTAACATAATAAGCCAAGCCTCTTTTCTCTCTCAATTCAATAAACATTCGGCTACTCATCCCGTCTCCTAAGATTGTCGCTAATAAATTAGTGGCGTAACGTTCCTCGTCGAACATATTAGCTGATTTAACACCAATTAATAAGTGGGTTTGATCGGTTTTTTTGGCTTCAATTTTGAGTTTAGCTCTCTTTTGATTTTGAATGGTTTTCAGCTTTGAGGGCTTCTTTAGCGATGCTTGCTTTTCTTCAAAATATTTTTTTATTTGTTGAAACGTTTTCTCTTGATTAAAATTCCCCGCTACGGTAATTATTGTTGATTGAGGAACATAGAATTTTTTAAAATATTCAACAAAGTTTTTCCTTTTAAATCGATTAACATTTTCGATTGTTCCAGCAATATCCCAGCCAGCTGGTTGATTGCCATAAATTAACTCTTCGAATACATCCCAGATATGACGCATAGGCATATCTTTGTACATAGCTATTTCCTGAAGAATGACCCTTCGCTCCTTGTCGATTTCTTTTTCTTTAAAAACTGAATTTAAATAAAGATCACTAACTACATCCAGTGCCAGTCCAAAATGTTTTTTAGGAACTTTCACCCAATATTCACTTTGTTCCTTGCTAGTGAAAGCGCCAAATTCTCCTCCGACTCCTTCAATTTCTTCAGAAATGATTTTGGTTGTTGGTCTTTTTTTAGTTCCTTTGAACATCATATGTTCCAAAAAATGGGAAATTCCATTATTTTGGGCAGTTTCATATTTTGAACCAGCCTCAACTAGAATTCGAAGGGTGACAGTTTCCGTTCCGGTAACAGGAGCCAAGACTACTCGAGCTCCATTTTTTAATATTTTTTTGGTATATTTCATTGATTTGGTTGAGTTTATTTATTCCGAGAAAATCTCATTAATCCGCCAAATGGAATAATTTCAATCCCTTTTTTTTCTAGGCTATCTAAAATTAAATTCATTCCGATTGAATCTGAAGAAATATGTCCAACTACAACTACATTAATATGAGCTTTGTCGGCACTTTTTCGGTGATCTTCGCTTTGATGCATAGCCAGAACAGTTCCTACTCCAAAATTAGCTAAAGTTTGATGAATATCTTTAGCGCCTTCAGTTCCGCCGGTTATCTCGGAAACTATTATTTTTCCACATCGATTACTAGGGTCACCAGTAAAAGCAACTGGACCAAGAGATCTTTTTTTAGCTTCTTTGTATTCGGGTATTTCCTCAAGAGCTTTTATGATGTCCTCAACATATTTAGGTTTGGCTGTTTCCATTTTCTGGCTTATCAATTGAGCTACACAGTTATCAGCTGGGGTATGAACATTGATTAAATTGATATCAAGAAGTTTGGCAGCGTCAACAATATTGTAGTGGTTGATTGGGTTAATTCCTCGGGCTACTTCGGAAATTCTTTTTTTAGTTAGTTTTTCGGCAATATTAACTGGGATGCCATTTTTTTCATAAACGTCTATTTGAAGATTCATAACATCGTCTAGTTTGCTTAAAGCTTTTCCAATCGGATGATGATTGAAAACTAAATCTACTCCTAATTGTTTGGCTAGCAACAGACCTCCGATAGTAATATCAATGCCGGTTAGAACTTTTTTAACCTCCTTTCCATTGTCGTGATGAATAGCTGAATCAGTGTAGGGATTTGTTAAATCCTCTTGATCAAAATATTCTTTTTCCTCTTTTGGTAATTTTTCGAAAGCATCCTTCTTTCTTTTCAAAAATTCCTCAATTTCTTTCTTAGAACGGAAATCATTTTCTATTCCTTGTTTTATGGCTAGATCAAAAATTTCTTTGATTTTCATTAAGGCGCTTGTTTAAAAAATAATATAAAAAATTCACAAACTGTCTGTCTAGGAACAGTTCTCTTAAATAATAACATTTAAATCGTCCAAATTCAAGCTAGTTTTTAAAAAACAAAGTCCAAAAAAACAGAACTTGCTTAGTGGCAAGTCCTGTTCGGAAAACCTAAATGTTCAGTTCCCAATCCTGGGTGATGGTAATTTCATGCTTTTGACTATCTTTATTTTTGTCAATTAGTTCTATTTCTCCTTCCATTTCCGAAATCCCAGATTGTTTTTGAATCATCAAGCTGTAATTTTCAAAAGTGATTCTTTCTGGGAGCCGATATTCAAAATGAAAAGTCCTACTTTGATTGATGGGAATTTGCACTAATGTGCCAAAATATTTTTTGTCAAACTCTTCTCCAAATTTTATAGGACGAGTGCTACTAGAGTTTAAAAGCCAGCCTTCTCGAGGAACATAAACTCTTAGATAACTTTGATAGTCATTGGTCATCCAATCTTTAGCTCGAGCGGTGTTGGTGTAGGTTAAATCTAGTTTGGCAATAGGTTCAACTCCAGAAAAATCCACTTGATATTTGAAAGATCGAACCATGTACAAGTCAGTTTTGTAGGCCGCTAAATTAGCGTCGACTATCATTAAGTAATCACTGGGGATGTTTTGCTCAACTTCCCCGTCCCAATTTAATTTAACAATCTCTTCTTGAATTATTGGGTTAAAGAAATTTAACATAATATCTTTTTGGTCTAAGTGTTCCTCTAGCTTTAGAAGTAGCTCCTTTTTTTCGCCAATTCCAAGTGCCTGGGCTTTATCCAGAATGTTTTTAGCCAAATATTTCATAATATATTTTCGCTGGCCCTTTTCGATATCTTGTTCTTTGTATCCTTTCTCAACTTGATATTCAAGTTTCACGATAGCATTTCCGCTGTTGTATTCTCCAGGAAAACCCTCGATTTCAACTGGTCCAACCGTTTCTAAAAAAGAACTTAGTATTTCCGTAGAAACTGCCGCTACTCCATCAAACTCTTCCCCGCCTCCCTGTAATTTATACAGATAAGAGGCTTTTTTAGCATTTTCTGGAAAATCTGGAGACCAATTGCTGTCTCGCATTTCCCAATTTTTTATATTCAAAGTTTCTGGCATTGGGTAAGGAGGGGTTATCCCAGTAGAGATTCGATCATCAAAAACATTAGTATCGTGAATATCGATTTCAATTACTTTTCCGTTTTCGATTTTCAAAATTCCAAAAGACCCAATAAATCCTCCGCCCGGTCTCAGTTCCAGATTATTTTGAAGCAAAATTAAAAAAGTTTGAACTTCTTCGGTTTCAGAGATTATTGAGGCAATCTTAAAAATGGACTGGAGTTCAGTTTTTTGTTTTTCGGCTATTGGAGCTACCTTGAGAACAGGACTGAAAAAATTGGCAATTTCAATCCAATTGGAATTTTTGTATTCCAAAAATAGAAACCAACTAATCAAGAAAGTGGCCGCCAATGACCAGAAAATCACCCAAAATTTCCAGGTTCTTTCCTTTGGCTCCCTTTTAACAGTCTCTAAATCACTCAAAAGATTGAAATTATTCATGTTTAAAATTAATTTTTTTAAAACGATCATTGATATTATCTTTTCCTAAATTCAGGATAATTCCGTACATTAACCAAAAAATTACGGCGGTCGGTCCGAATATTAAAATATTGCTAGTCAAACCTTCTAGTAATAAACTCACGAAACAAGAAGCTACGATCACAAACCAGATCCGCTCTCCCTTGGTGGTACTTTCATATTTTTTATAAATATCAGCAAAATAGCACCAAAGAACCCTGAAAAATATAGCCAACCCTAATAATCCATAAGTGCTCCATAGCAACAGATAAGAGTTGCCTTGGTTAGCTTGACTGGAAATAAAGCCACCTTCTTTAGAGGTAATACTTCCTCCAAAGATCCAATTATTTTTGATTGTTTCTAGTTCTCCAAACCACTGGCTTAAATTTTCCCTAGAAATGATTTCAATAGAGGAATGGATACTCGGAAGAACCATAGTTAATATCACCAAATAGACCATAGTCCAGGTGATAAGTCTTTTGTGTTTGATCAAAATTCCCATAACCATAACTCCAATTCCCAAGAAAACTAAACTAGAATAGGAGAAAGTTAGGAATAAAGCGACAAACTGAATCAAAAGTAACATCGCCATCAAAACCCTTCTTCGAAAAAGTTTACGGGTTTTAAATTTGCCCTTAAATCTCTTAACTCTATAGACTCCGTCTAATAGTCTAATCTTCTTTTTTCGCCCCACTTTTTTCTTGATTAAAACCTTTTCTTGTTGTTTGTTCAAAATCAGAAAACCTAAGGTTGAGATAATGCTAATAACTAAAAGCGAGGCCAAAGGATTAGCACCAATCTGGTCTTCCAGCCCAATTCCCAAGAAACCATTGACCTGGTGGTTGGCTTGATTAGAAATAAGATGCTGACTCTTTCCGGTGGAAATTCCCATACCAATCGAGGTTTGCCATCCTCCTAAAAACATAACAATTCCAAAAACAGAATGGACTACCGCTATGGATATTAATAAAGAAAAGAACCGTTTAATTCGTTTCTGGGTTTGAAAAAAATATTGAAATCCAACTAGCAAAAACCAAAGCATAATCATATTCAAAGCAATTTTCCAAACTAAGCTTTTAACCAATAAGCCGAACATAAACCCGAAAAAAAGATAGGAAGAGCTTATTAAAAACAGCAAGAAAAAGGGGAAAGTAAGCTTATTCTTCAAAATCCGCTTGTCAGTCAAAGCCAGTTTGATCATCCCAATAATGGCGATCAAAGATAACAGTAAATCGAACAAAGAAAGACCTCCTGAATTTAGTCTTACAGCCGGAAATAAAAGGACTATTCCCAACAAAAACAGCCAACCCTTGGAAAAACTTTTAGAGAAAATAAAAATCGCCACTAAAAGCATAGCGATCAGAATGGTTGCCAAAATATTCAATGTCAAAACTAAGTTCAACATTGTGATCATTATTCCTATAAATATTGCCGGGATTAAATCCTTTTCAAAATGTTTTTTAACCCAATTCAAGCTCTTTTCGAGCCATAATAACTGCTTTATAATTTTTTATTAAAAATAAAAAGCCTTATCAATTTTAGCTTCCAGCATAACACGAAAAATATAGTTTGGCAATAGATAACTACTACGAATTTTAAAAGGAGCTTTTTGAAGGAAAAATCTAGTTCTTTATTTTTTCAACAACAATATTTTTGCTTTTTATAGGAAAATTGTTCAACCAAGAAGGACTATAGAAAATAACAGCTTTTTTAATTTGGCTAAAATTCATCAAAAGAGCTTCTATTTCAGCATTATTTTTGTTTGACAAGTCTTCTCTGATCTGAACTTCATCTAAGATCGGCCAATAAAGAGCACTGGTATCTATTGTCAAATTCAGCACTTTTGCCTCATAATCAGCAATATCTTTTTTAAAATCGGTTTTAGTTATTTTGCTGAATTCTAAGTCTTTGCGGTCTTTTTCTTCAAAAGCCTCTAAGACAATGTTTTCAAAAGCGTTCTTGTCGAAACTGATTAGTTTTATCCGCTCTCTCACGGTGTAATTAAAATTATCAATAATATCTTCAGGCGCATAAGAGGAGTCGCTGTATAGTATTTCCTTTCCGACTGACGTCAATACAAAAGTTTTATTGTCCGCTAATTGTTCGGCTATATTCTCTTTTAAGTTCCTGTTAAATGATTCTATCGTTTTTTCTCGAGCCAAATTGATGTCTTGCTCGGTTACTACTTTAACTTTTTTATTCTCGATATCGTTGGCTCCGCCCGTCATAGAATGCTCGGAGACAACTTTAAATTTTTCATACTTCTCTCCCCCCTTGAAACCTTCTATTGTAAATTCCGTGGCTTCAATATTATATTCTTGCCCAATTTCGTCTGCTATAACCTGAGCCTCCACTTCTCCGGGTTTATCATCAATCATCCCTGGAACAACCACGCTTTTTACTAGTCTGAATAGTTGATCGTCTTTTGATAATAAACGGGTTGTGGCTATCAAAGGTTGGTTGCTGGAAGAATAATGGTTAGATATTTTAACAATACCTCTGGCCATTCCCTTGTCATTGCTAAATTTTTCTCCGCTCGCATTGTATTTTTCACTAACTTCGATTAATAATTCCTGATAGGTCCCCTTAAGACAGTTGCTATCAGCGGTTTTCTCATCACAAATGACCAGGTCTAAACTAGCCTCGGCAACTTCTTTTTTCAAAAATAGCTCGATTTTCATTTTAGGCCAATTAGAAAAAATCCAAAATCCTAAAGAGATTATTAAAACTAGCAAAATTATGCTTAATAATCCCAGAAGCTTTTTTTTGTTCGAAATTTTAAATCCCTTTTCTTTTTTAACGGGCTCCTCTGGTTGAGGAGATTCTTTATGGATAATGTTTTCCCGGTAAAAATCATCAATAGTAGCCTCGTCGTGCTTGATCTCGCTTTGTTTAAAATTTGGATTAATTTTAAATTCCCCTTCTGCTTCTGAAATATCTTCGGTTTCTTCAAGCTTCTTCTTGGTCTGATGATTTTCGATGTGCTCATTTCCAAAAGTATTGGCTGTTTTAATTGCCAACTTCTTCTTTTTCGGTTCTGAGAGGAACTCAACCTCCTCCTCTTTGGGGAAAGAGACCTTTTCTTCAGATATTCCAGGCTCAGAGCCATAAAAATTTGAACTACCGAATTCCCTTTTTTGAGGTTTCTTCTCTAGATTCTCAAAAGATTTTTCTTTTGGGTTACTTGGATTTAGAACTTCGACTGGAGCATCTTCACTTTTAACAAAATCTTTAACTGATTTACTTCTAGTTTCTAGTCCAACCTGTTTTATGATTCTCTTCGAATGCCGATCGGAAGTTACCAAAATTATTTTTTTATTCATTTTGGCCACCTCTTTTTTGAGCAATTTCAAGTTTATAATCCCCTGAGTAAGCAAGGAATTTTTGGGAACAACTAGAAAAATTTCGTCGACACTTTCTTCTCGAATCTTGTTTATTATTCCAATAATTTCTTCGTCAGCATTGATGTAAACAGTTTTGTGCATTTTTTGTTTTTAAAATTTTCTAAGCTTTTCTAAGAACCTGTCTAAAATCTCACCGTAATTTATGAAATTATTACTTATTTACTAAAAAATCGAAATTTTTGCTGTAAATTTTTCAAATCTTCGTCAAAATATCCCGATATTATTCCTCAATTTTCAAAATTTTCGCTAAAAATTTCTTCTTTTTAGTAAAATATGAGATCTTGGATAGGTTCTAAATATTTTTTAATTTTGAATTATTTTCATGGCTTTGGTCAAAGCCTCAGAAAGCGCATCTTTCTTATTAGACTCCAGAATTAGGCTTGCCAATCCCATTGGAGTCACGTCTTGAGGGTCAGTCAATTTTTGAGTTTTATCAACGATTTTTATTATATCTCGAGGTTGGATATAGCCGACCGTAGGTTTGTCAGGAAAAGGAATCTTACTGAGCCATTTTTCTGAGTTTAATTGTTCATAAATTCCTGGCAAGCCGCTTCCTCCTCCACACAATAAAATTCTGGCAGGTAAAGAGTCTAACCGAGAAGAACAAAAATTCTCCAAGGCAATCTCTACGCCAGAAAGCCAAACTTCGCAATCCTCTCTTAGCGAATCTTCAATTTTTTTAACATATTGATCCTCGATTTTTCCTTTAGCATAAAGCAATTTAGCCTCCTCGGCTTCCTCTATAGATAAGTGGAATCTCTTGGCCAAACTCTTAGTAAAACTTCTACCTCCTAATCCTAAAATTGACGTTCCTTCTAAGCTCCCGTTTTTTATAACCGCAATGTCAGTCGTTCCTCCTCCGATATCTATTAAAATCGCACCAAAATCTGGATGATTCTCCAATCCCATCCCATTGACAGCTGCATAAGGTTCGGCTGCAATTGAAACTAATTTTAAACCAAGTTCTTTGGCGATACTTTGAATCGCTCCCAAATGAACTAAGGGAGCATAGGCATTAAAAACACTCATAGAAACGTCTCTTCCCTGAAAACCGACCGGATTAGTTACTCTGTAGCCATCAATTTCGACATTTACGATTGAAGCGTTGATAAGTTTCACTTCAATGTCAGCACAACCAGATTCATAGGCCAATTGTTTTTTAATTCGCTCAAAGGCTTTCCATTGAATTTTTTGGATAATATTTTTTATTTCCGGCATATCAATTCGCACTTCAGGATTTGATCTTTCGTAATGAACAGTGGTTGTCGATCCTTTCACAAATTCACCGGCTATTCCAATAATAGTATTGTTAATATTTTCAATGCCGGCTTCTTGGCAAGCCAGAGTAATAGATTTTCGACAGGTTCCAATAACTCCTCCAATATCGCTAACGGCTCCACTGGTCATATTCCCAATTTTTTGCTTAGCTCTACCAACACCATAAACCACCCCTTTTTGGGATTCTTGGTCTACTCTATATATCAAGCTTTTAACAAATTCAGTTCCTACATCTAGAGCTAGGAAAAAATCTTTGTTTGATTTTTTGTTTTTTCCAAAAAATAAAGCCATGGTTTTATTTTCTTTTTATTATGGAGATTATCGCTAAACCTTGTCTCGGCTGAAAAATTTCACTCAAAACGGCATCTGGTGACAATCCTCTTTACCAAATTATAACACGTCGAATCATTTATTACGAGCTTTTCTTCCAGCCATACATTTTTTTTTGGCGTTTGATCTTCGGCAATATTCCAACATCACTGCTCTAAATTTGCCACTGGTTATCGTCTTACCCTGATCGATAAGAGTGGCTTTATCGGCTATAAGACCAGCTTCCTCTCGATGAGTTATTAGCAAGATAGAACATTTCAGTTGTTTTTTTATTTTTAATAGCAAGTCATAAAGTTCGTTATAGACTATGATGTCCAAGGAAGCGTCTGGCTCATCTAGAATCATTAATTTAGGCTCCATTAAAACTACGGATGCTAATTCAATCCTTTTTCTTTCTCCTCCACTCAATTTATCATCAATTTTTCTGTTTAAAATGGTCTCGTCTAAATCTAGGATTTTTAGAGTATTTTCAATATTTTTCCTAGCCTTTCTTTTGTTGCCGGCCAAAAGAAAGTCTTTGACCGAAAGACCTTCGAAACGCGCTGGTTCTTGAAAAGCTAATGTTAACCCCAATTTAGCTCTCTTGTGAATTTTCTTTTTGGTGATGTTCTTCCCAAGAAAAACAATCTCTCCTGACTCTATCAAACTAAGATTTATTCCCATCAGAGCGTAGGCCAAGCTAGTTTTTCCACTTCCGTTTTTTCCCAAAAGACAATGGATTTCATTTTTTCCAATCTCCAGATTAGCTTTATCGACAATGATTTTTTTGTCAGATTTAGTTTTTAAGGTTAAATCAGTTACTTTTAACATATTGATTAAAAAATTTAAAAAATTATTCAGAAATGGCGTCTTCATCAACTATTATAGCCTGACAGGGACAACTTTCGGAAACCTGTTTAGAATCGCAGTCTTCAGGGTCACAGTCCAGAACCTTAGCTAATCCATTTTCTATCGAAAAACATTTTGGACAAATTGATTGGCAAATTCCGCAACCGATACAGCGCTCTTCCTTGATTTTGAAAACCATTATTATAAATTAAAAAATTACGAATGGAAAGATAATCTTTAATGGGACTGTTTTTAATAAACGCTAGGATCCCCGTTGGATTTGTTGCGTAAAATCGCCTCTTTTGCTTCTAAAATTTGATTTGAGAATTTAACTTGCTGAAGCTCATTGTCCCAATGGTAGTCCTTCAAGAAAACATTGACAGACAATTTCTTTTTTTCCTTGTTTAGCCAGTTCAAAAAACTTCCTTCCTGCGTGAATATTTGCTTCAACTTTACTTCAATTTCCCCGTCTTTCTCTTGGGTTTCTTCTAAATAAATTATATGGCTTCCTAGTGAACTTTTGATTGTTTCGGAAAATTCTCCAGGCTTCATAGAGTAGGCTTTTTCAGTGATGTTATCCGCTAAATACTCTCGCTTGAACCACCCTAAACCGCCTCCATTTTTGGCTGTTTCCCCTTGCGAATATTTATCGGCTACCTTTTCAAAGTTTACTCCATTTTTTAATTCTTGATAAGCTTTTTCAATCTCACTTCCAGGCAATTCTTTTCCCTTAATTTCTTTTTCATGATAATCAATTAATTCTCCCAAATAGAGACGGGGCAAAATCACTTTATCTCGAAAATCGCTCAAACTCCAATTATAAAGCTTTTTAAGGCTTAAGGCTAGGTTTTCCGTACTACCGGCTTCCTGAGCTTTAGTGACCAGTTCTTGCTCGGCCTCTTTTTGAGAAATATAAATTCCTTCAGAATTGGCTATGATTTGGATTAGTTCATTTTCGATTAGCTTGTTTAAAACCTCTTTCTCTTTAATCTTCAGTCTTTCTCGACCTTCTTCGGTCTCGAAATCAACTCTCATTCCAATTTGAGAGAAGTCCTGGGAAGAATAAAATTTTTCCAAAGACTCAGTATTGGACAAAAGATCCCGAGTTGTTATCAAAGTATCTTTTTCGATTAAAGAAATCGGATACGGAATAACTTTGAAAAAAGTCTGATTAAATTTGCTTAAAGGGTTGCAGAAATAAAAAACTATCAGAAAAATCACAGCGAAGATTGTCAATAGTCCAATAGATAAAAGAATTTTCTTAATATTTCTTTTTCTTTTTTCTTTCATATTATTTAAAAAGTTATTTGAAATAGTCTTGTTTCATTTTAACAATTTTATCACTCTGAATCAACTTTTAGAGATTTTTTAAGGCTTCGATAGGCGTCAATTCCGAGGCTTTCTTGGCTGGTTTATAACCAAATACAATTCCAGTAACCATGGAAAACCCTACCGCTAAAATTACTGAGAACAGAGTAACGGGGAAATTTAAAATAAAATCAAATTTTGAAGCAATTATTTCAGCTGTTTTAGAAAATGTGAAACCAGCTAAAATTCCTACTATTCCCCCAATCATAGTTAGAATTATAGCTTCATAAATAAATTGCATCAAAATGTCTTGTTTCTTAGCTCCCAGTGCTTTTCTCAACCCAATCTCAAAAGTTCGCTCAGTAACCGCTACATACATTACGTTCATTATGCCTACTCCTCCCACTACTAGCGAAATAGAAGTAAGACCAATCAACAAAGCGTTTAAGATAGCAAAAACTTGGCTGACTATATCGGTCGCTTCTGCCATAGAAGTAATGGCAAAATCATCATCAATTGGTCTGTCGATATCATGATTTTTTCTCAAAATCTTTTCCATCGCTTTTATCGTTACCGGATCTTTTTCGGTATCATTGCTCTTAAAGACTGCCCACTGAACATGATCAACTCCTAAAAGTTTTTTTTGAACCGTCTGGGTAGGCAAATAAACAATGCTATCGAAGTCGAAAAAACCGTTGGCTCCTCGTTTCTCCAAAACTCCTCTAACTAGGTATTTCTGACTGCCTATCTTAACTTTTTGGCCAACTGCCTTTTTGTCACCAAATAAATTCTCTGCTATAACACTTCCCAAAATAGCATACTCTTGATAATTTCTCCCGTCTTGTTCGGTGAATTCTTCTCCTTCTACTAATTTCATATTTTTATCAACCTCGAAAATTCCAAAAGTTATGCCCATAATCATGGTTACCTCATTTTCTTTTTCGAAAGAAACTAACTCTTGGGCCATCGTTCCTGCATACCAAGCCCCCAGGTTTTTTAGTTTGGCTAGCTCTTCAGAATCCTCTATTGTCAAAGTTTTGATCTCAGTTCCGCCAGCTATTCCACCCGCATTCCCCGAAGAGTTCTTGTCTTTCCCGGGAACTTTAATCTCAACGTTAATGATATCACTACCGAAGGCTTCGATTTGATCAAGAACGTATTCTTTTATTCCAGCTCCTAAAGATAAAACTACGATTACTAGCATTACTCCAATAACCACTCCCAACAAAGACAAGGAGGTTCGTTTCCTGTCTCTAAATAAATTGCCTGAAGCTAATTCAAGAGCGGTTTTTTGTGATTTGAAAAAACTGATCATATTATTATTCGTAATGCAAGGCCTCCATCGGACTTATTTGAGAAGCCTTTCGGGCGGGATAAATTCCAAAAATAATACCGACTAGAACAGAAATTGTCACCGCCACTATAATTGATAAACCAGATATCAAGAATTCCCATTCATAGCCAAGATAATTGACAACAACGAAAATTAGAAAAGAAATTACGACTCCAAAAATTATTCCAACCACTCCTCCTACTAAAGAAACAAAAATTGATTCAATCAAAAATTGATTCAGAACATCCTGATTCTTAGCTCCAATTGATTTTCTTAGTCCGACCTCTTTTATTCTCTGATTAACTGAAATAAGCATAATGTTCATTATTCCAATTCCCCCTACCAGCAAAGAAACCGAAGCAACTGCCAAAAGAAAATATCTAATAATATCAGTTACCCCCTTAAGCGTTTCCAAGGCCATAGTTTGATCTTTGATGGAAAAATCATCTTTACTGGGATCGTCAATATCGTGTTGAGTTCTTAATATTTCAGTAACTCGCTTCTTGGCTTGATCAATTTGATCAACTTCTGCTATTTTTATTCTAATAAAATTCAAATGGTCTGTCCCTAAAATTAACTTTTGAGCGGTTTTGACTGGAATAAGCACCGAATCATTTTGGCTGGCCGCCCCAAAAGCCGAGGTACCCTCCTCTTCTAAAACTCCAATGACTCTAAAATAATGATTTTTTATTTTTATTTTTTTATTCAGAGGACTTTCGTTTTTGAAAAAATCTTTCGCTATGGTGTGTCCCAACACCACTATCTTATCTAAATTGTTATCATCTTTTTCAAGAAAAAAACGTCCCTGGAAAATTTCTGTATCGGCCACCTCTAAATAACTACTAGTGGTTCCCATTAAGCTAAGATTCTCTTCTGTTCCGTCTCTAGAGACTAATACTGTTCCGTTACTGTAACCAGCAATCGCCGCCAAACCTTTGATGTTTTTGTCTTTTTTTATGACTTCCAAGTCGTCATTTACAAGGGTTTTAACAACAATTCCGTATAGAGCTGCCGGAGGGCCTTTTTCATCAGAAGCGCCAGGAGTTATCGCTATTAAATTTGATCCTAACCCCTCAACTTGTTTTAAGATCAATCTTTGAGCCGAATTACCCATAGCCATAATTATAATAACGGCCGCTACTCCAATAATTATTCCCAGAATAGTCAAAAAAGAACGAGTTTTGTTCGCGAGTAAATTTTTTTGGGAAAATTTTAAAGCGTTTAATAAATACACTAATAAATTTACAATTTACAATAAACCAATTTTCAATAAATTTTCAATTTCCAAATTTTCAAACCCAGGTAAGCTTCGCTTGCGTTTATTGAAAATTATTTAATTGTGAAATTGAAAATTCAAAGATCAAGACACTTGATCTTTGATGATTTTTCCATCTTCTACATAAAGTATTCTTCGCGCGTATTTCGCTACTGCTTTTTCATGAGTAACCAAGATGATAGTTTTTCCATTTTTATTGAGATCTTTAAATATTTTCATAATCCTTTCTCCTGATTTTGAATCCAAATTTCCAGTCGGCTCATCGGCAAAAATAACACTAGGGTTATTGACCAAAGAGCGAGCAATGGCTACTCGTTGCTTTTGTCCTCCGGAGATTTGATTAGAAAAATAATTGGCACGATGATTCAAGCTAACCGCTTCCAAGGCTTTTGTTATTTTAGTTTTGTGAATCCGTGCATCATCCTTGTCGGCATTATACAATAATGGCAACTCCACATTTTCGTAAACAGTAGTCTTCGGAAGAAGGTTGAAAGACTGAAACACAAAGCCAATCTCTTGATTCCTGATATCAGAAAGCTCGTCATCAGAATAATTTTTAGCGTTCTTTCCTTGAAAAAAATAATCGCCGCCAGTTTGTTTGTCTAAAAACCCCAAAATTTGCATCAGGGTTGATTTCCCAGATCCACTAGGACCCATAATGGCAATGAATTCTCCTGCCTCAATATCGAAAGTGGCTTCTTGAAGAGCCTTCGTTTCGACTTCTCCACTCTGATAGGTTTTGCTAAGATTTTTTG